>JBAMMJ010000029.1:592-12203 GCA_039793825.1 Verrucomicrobiota bacterium
CGATTATTCAATTTCAAAGCAATAAATGGATATTCGGCAGCGAGAAAATAATAGACGGATGGGCTGCTTTTTTTACGCTTTTAGTGGCTATTTGCGTGGTTGTTTGGGTTGGTAGATCAAAATCCAAAGCGCCTGATGTTCAAGGATAACCTACAATGGCTAAAAACTTTGCTTGCGAAAGTTTCGGGATTGATTTATCCTGATGTTTGTCAAATTTGTGAAAATGAAAAGGCAACTTCGCAAGAAAGTTATGTATGCCGAAGTTGCCGATGTAAGATAAAATACATTGAGCCGCCATTTTGCGAGCAGTGTGGCAAACCATACGAAGGTGACATAACAACAAGTTTTATATGTAGCGACTGCAAGTCTTCAAACATATATTTTAGTCAGGCGCGGTCTGTGGCAGTTTATGATGATGTGATTAAAAGAGCCATACACCTGTATAAATACAAAGGCGCTTTGTGGATTGAGCCGATTTTGGCAGAAATGTTGATACAGCGCATTAAAAGCGAGTCAGATTGGAACGAACCGGATGCGGTAATCCCGGTGCCGCTGCATTTTGTAAAATATAACGAACGCGGTTTTAATCAGGCTGAGAGATTATCCGCGCGCGTCTCAAAAGCAACGGGCATTCCTTTGAACACAAAAATATTAAAACGTGTCAAATATACTGAAACTCAAACTACTCTTGATCGCTCAAGACGTAGCGAGAATGTAAAAAACGCTTTTGTTATAAGGGATAAATCGGTGTGGTTGAAGGGGAAAAAAGTGATTTTAATTGATGATGTTATGACGACAGGCGCCACGGTAAACGAATGCGCGAGGGTATTGCGAAAAGCGGGGGCTATTAAGGTTGCTGTGTGGACTGTGGCAAGAGGTTGAGTTAAAATTTAATTTTTGATACTTTAAAAATGAGCACAACATCGTTTAACAAAAAAAGTATTTTACAAAAATCTGTAACAGAAATTAATACCGATACAAATGTAAAAAATAACAGCAATAATGGCGGTAATGGACAAAACACAACCGCTCCTGTGATCAAGGTTGAACAGCCTATAATTAGAAAGCCCAAAATAGTCACAACCGGCGCCCGCAAAAAAGAAATTCCTGAAGGTCTGTGGACAAAATGCCCAAAATGTTCTTCAATGATTTATGATAATGACCTTGATAACAATCTTAAAGTTTGTCCTAAATGCGATTATCATTTTCCTATAAGCGCGCGTGAACGGATTCACTCGCTTGTTGAAACCTGCACATTTGAAGAGATGGACGCCGAAATGACGAGCGTGGACATTCTCGGCTTCACAGGTGTTGCGACTTATACATCCAAACTTGAATCAAATCAGAAAAAGACCGGATTAAAAGAAGCCGTTATAACCGGTATTGGTTGCATTGGACAATTTAAGGTGGCGCTCGGAGTAATGGATTTTAGTTTTCTCGGTGGTTCAATGGGGTCTGTTGTCGGCGAAAAACTGACCCGATTGATTGAAACCGCAACTGACCGGGGATTGCCGCTTATTATTATCTCCACAAGCGGCGGGGCGCGAATGTATGAAGGGATGTTCAGTCTTATGCAGATGGCAAAGACAAGCGGCGCCCTTGCTTATCATGCAAAACAACGGCTACCATACATCAGCGTTTTGACAAATCCCACTTACGCCGGCGTGATGGCAAGTTATGCGAGCCTCGGAGATTTGATAATTGCGGAACCAGAATCAATGATTGGTTTCGCCGGTCCGCGCGTAATAAAAGATACCACACAGGCTGAGCTGCCGGAAGGATTTCAGACAGCCGAATTCCTCCTTGAACACGGACTAATTGACGCTATAGTGCGGCGTCCGGAGATGAAGGAAAAATTGATTTATTATCTTGATTTTCTAACACACGGTCAGAAACAACTCGCATCTATAGGTTAATTTATTCCAACCAATAAATCCTTGCCCGATTCAATGAATATCTGTTAAAGAACCATTGTGAACAGGCATATTATAAAGAAAAAGTTATTAGTAAATTCTTTGTTTGTTTCGGTCTGTCTTGTTCTCTTTTTAGCGGCGCAAAAAACATTTTGCTCCGATAACGATTTTATTTCCTTAGAAAAAACGCCATTCGCGTGGATTGAACCCGATAAAGTGGCAAAGCCGTGGTCTTACTGGTGGTGGATGGGAAGCGCGGTGGATGAACAAAATATTTCTCGCGAATTGGAGAGATTGAAAAAGGCAGGCTGGGGTGGCGTACATATCATCCCAATTTATGGCGCAAAAGGATGGGAAAACAGATACATTGAATACCTGTCTCCGCAATGGTTAAAAATGCTGGATTTTACGATTAAAAAAGCAGTTGAATTGGGACTTCAGGTTGATATGACTCTGGGGACCGGCTGGTGTTTTGGCGGACCATCTGTGACTGACGACGAGGCGAACGCAAGGCTAATTGTTCGGACGAATATCATTAAAACTGGCGGAGTTTACAGCGCAAAGTTTGAGAAACAAAAAATTCAGCGGATAATGGCATTTGAAAAGTCAGGAGAAATAAAAGACCTTACTTCAATATTGAATTCAGATGGAACTATTGAGTGGAGACCTGCGCAGGGAGAATGGACAATTTACGCGCTTTATCAGCAGCCTTCTGGTCAAAAGGTTAAAAGAGCAGCCCCCGGCGGAGTCGGGCATATGTTAAACTTGATTTACCCCACTGCCGTCTCAAATTATTTAAAATGGTTTGATTCAGCATTATCAAGTTATAATGGTAGAATGCCGCGGGCGGTTTATCATGATTCTTACGAATATCGTTCCGAATGGACGCCTGATTTTTTTGAGCAATTTTATAAGCTGCGGGGTTATAGACTTGAGGAATACCTTCCTTATTTGTTGAGGCGCAAGGATGGCGAGATTTCTAAAAGGGTTATTGCGGATTATCGCCAGACAGTCTCTGACATTATGGTTGAACAATCGCTGCCACTCTGGGTTGAATGGGCTCACCGTCGGGGGATGATTACTCGCAATGAGGCTCACGGCTCGCCCGCAAACCTGCTTGATCTTTACGCCGTTGCGGACATACCGGAAACAGAAATGTTCTACCGCGACCGCAACACTCTGATTTCAAAATTAGCCTCATCGGCAGCGCACGTTTCGGGAAAGAAATTAACTTCAGCTGAAACAGGAACCTGGTTGAAAGAACATTTTCACGAAACTCTCAAAGATATAAAGGAATTAGTTGACCAGATGTTTGTTTCTGGTGTTAACCATATTTTCTTTCACGGCACCTGTTATTCGCCTGACGAGGCTCCCTGGCCCGGCTGGCTATTTTACGCTTCAACCCAGATGAATCCTCGCAATTCAATCTGGCGCGATGCGCCGGCGCTGGCGCAATATATTTCAAAATGTCAGGCAATATTGCAATATGGCGAGCCGGCAAACGATATTTTACTGTATTATCCGTTTCCTGAAATCTGGCAAAAATTGGACGGCTTTCTTCCCCATTTTACAATTCACGGTTTGAACTGGTTTGAAGGCATAAGAGTCAGCAATGTTGCATCGCAACTCTGGAGCAATGGTTATAGTTTTGATTATATTTCTGACAGACAGTTACGTAATGCGCAAGTTATAAAAGGTCAGTCTCTCTACAACATTATAACTGAGGGAAAGACAGAGTATAAAATCCTGATAATACCAGCTTGCGAATATCTGCCTGACACAACTTTGAAAGATATAATGAGGCTTGCCGAATCTGGAGCGATAGTCATTATTGAAACCCTGCCTGCAGATGTTCCGGGCTTTTACAATCTTGACCAGAGGCGCGAGAATTTTAAAAGAATGTTGAAAGAGATTTCATCGCGACAGACTGAACTGTCGGGGGTAGCCGTTGCAAATATTGGAATGGGCAAGATTTTTGTTGGCGACGTAATCACGGCATTAAAATTGCAAAAATCGGCATTGCCACATTTTATCAGCAAATCGGGAAATCTTGAGTATATAGCGCGAAGAAACCGCGCGCAAAGTGGAGACCAAAATGGCGAGGTTTATCAGGTTTTTGTAGTTAATAGAAATGACCGTCCTCTAAAGGGCTGGTTTGACACCGGCTGGCAACTACAATCAGCGGTCTTAATGAATCCGATGAGCGGCATCGCTGGAATTGCCTCATTAAAAACAACCCCAAATTCGTCTCTTATTTATCTTGAACTTGCCCCGTATGAATCGGCAATTTTGAGGCTCTTTAAAAATAATGAAGTTGATGGGGAGAGGTATAAGTATTTTGAGGTTGAAGGGGATGGTCATCAGATTAGCGGCGCCTGGCGAGTTGAATTTGTAGATGGCGGACCGGTTTTACCACCATCTCTGACACTTACAAACCTTGAATCGTGGACCAATTTTAACGGTGATGATTACAAGCGATTTGCCGGCACCGCAAAGTACAGCATTAAATTTGACCTTCCAGAAAACCGAAACGGGCTATGGATGATTGACTTCGGACAGGTCTGCCAGAGCGCAAGGGTAAAGATTAACGGAAAAGAAATTGGTGTTTTATTTTCAAATCCATTTTCTCTTATTTGCTATGACTTGAAGCCAAAAGGAAACTTATTAGAGGTTGAGGTCACAAATCTGTCCGCCAACAGAATAAGAGACCTTGACCGCAGAAAAGTGCAGTGGAAAATCTTCAATGACATCAATATTGTCAATATAAATTACAAACCCTTTGACGCTTCAGATTGGGAACTTGTTGATTCAGGTTTATTGGGACCTGTAAAAATATTTAAAGTAGTTGAGAAAAAGGCGCAAAATTAGCAATCCGTTTCATCCGTAATTTTTGTTGCCACAGTTTTTGCCGATTTCATAAGTTCAAAATCGGTTAAAATGTTTCCAAATTTAAAATCGGGCATACCGCTTTGTTCTCTGCCGAGGAAATCTCCCGGACCGCGGATTTGCAGGTCAGCTTCAGCAATCTTAAAGCCGTCGGTTGTTTCTTCCATAATTTTTAATCGTTGTCGTGAGATTGGCGTTTTTGATTTTCCAACAAGAATACAATAGGATTCATAAGAACTTCTACCGATTCTGCCGCGAAGTTGATGCAACTGGGCAAGCCCGAAGGTTTCAGCATTCATAATTACCATCACGGTGGCGTTTGGGACATCAATACCGACTTCTATCACTGAGGTTGCAACAAGTATATTGATTTTATTCTGTCTAAATCTTTCCATCACAGACGCTCGTTCCTGCTGGTTTAATCTGCCGTGAACAACTGCGACCGCAAACTCGGAAAACTGTTTTTGTATCTTTTCATACTCATCCATAACCGCCTTTATCCCGCCGACAGGGTCACTATCTTCCAGCCGCGGATAGACAAAATAAGCCTGGCGTCCTTCAATGAGTTTTTGTTTAACGAATTTATACACCTCATTCAATTTTTCTTCGCCGCGGACATAGGTTTTGATTCTGCCCCTTCCGGGCGGCAATTCATTGAGAATGGAAATATCAAGGTCTCCGTAAATTGTGAGTCCGAGAGTGCGAGGAATTGGAGTTGCCGTCATAACAAGCAGATGCGGATAAAATCCTTTTTTTACAATTGCCTCCCGTTGCGCTACGCCGAATTTATGTTGTTCATCTATGATTATAAGTCCAAGACGTTCGGGCGAAAAATTGGCTTCAAGCAGCGCGTGCGTGCCGATTATGAGTGAACCGATTTTGCTGGTGCGCTCGGTTGCCTGTTCGCGGTTTATAAACAAATTTTGTGTTTGGTTGTTAGCTGATTCGTAGTTTTTTATGCTGCCTGTTAAAATTGATACCCTGACGCCGAGAGGTCCAAACCAATTCAGGAAGTTATTGTAATGCTGTTGCGCAAGAATCTCGGTCGGCGCCATAATAACAACGTCGTATCCGCTCTCAATTGCCATTAGCGCGGCGCAGGCGGCAACCACTGTTTTTCCAGAACCGACATCGCCCTGCAGCAGCCGCCGCATCGGCACGCCGCTTGAAAGGTCTTTGCGGATTTCTCTCAAGACCGCGGTTTGCGACTGTGTGAGTTTAAAGCCAAGTCTTGATAGAAACGGTTTTATTAAAGAGTTATCGCCTGAACAGGTTAGGCCTCTGGCATTTTTTAACAAATTCTTTCTGCGGATTCGCAATTTTAGTTGCAGGTCAAAAAACTCGTCAAAGGCAAGCCTCTTAATTGCGTCGGTTGTTTGTTGCAATGTTTCTGGAAAATGCAGGAATTTTATAGCCTGTTTTCGGGTAAGTAAATCTGTGTTAGTATATTCCTTTGCGTAATTGATGAGTGATGGATGTTGCTCTTCTATTTTTGACTCAAATTGATTTAGCGTTTTCCATATCAGGCTGCGCAGCCATCGTTGGGTTAAGCCTTCGGTAAGGGGATAGATCGGTACGATTCGCCGTATATGGATAGACGAATCTTCGTCGTTTTCTTCCGCAATTTCAGTCTCGGGGTTATCCATTGTCTTTGGGCGATCGGAAACCACTTTGCCATAAATCCAGAGTTCATCCCCCACCGTATACATTTGGTCGCGATATGGTTGATTCCACCACCTGCAATGAAGTCTTCCGCTTTCGTCTTCAACGACCATTTCAAAAACAGATTTAGTTCGCCATTTGTAATATTTAACTCCTTTGACCACAACTTTTCCCTTAACCAGAAATGACTCACCGACATTTAGAGAATCTATGGGCGTGATTTCTCGTCTGTCCTCGTAACGTCTTGGTTTGAGAAGCAGGAGGTCTAATATTGATTGGACTCCAAGCCGGTTTAATTGCGCAGCCCTTTCTTCTCCTACGCCGCGCAATTCTTTTATAGGAGAGTTTAATTGAATGGTTGTTTTTATTTCAGGCATTTTTATCGCGGAAGACAGTTCTGGTAAAATTTATTCGTTATTACGATTTAGATTATTCAGTTTTCTTAACGCGAACGAAACTGCCGCAGCCCAGGGCAGAATTGCAAATCTGTTTGAATCCAGCGCTTCTTCAAGTTCTCTACGCGTCAATAACAACAACTCCTGTTCTTCTAAATCGTCCTGGATCGGTGCCTGGATTTTGCTTGCATTTAGCGCGAGGAAAAAATAACCGCGTCCGGCTCCGCGGTTGGCGTCAATAGCATAATTACCTAAATAAAACCAGTGCTCGGCAATGTAGCCGGTCTCTTCTAACAGCTCGCGTTTTGCCCCTTCTAACGGGTCTTCTCCTGCTTCAAGAAAACCGCCCGGCGGCGCAAGAGTGACGCCGCTTGCAGCGTATTTTGTTTGGTTGAATATCAAGAATTTTTTTTCTTTGGTCTGGGCTATCACATTGGCAAAGTCTGGCAGAACGAGCCATCCCCAGTCTTCAATTATCCTGCCGTTTGGCAGTTGAATTTTATGCAATTCAACGGTTAAAAATTTATTCGGCTGGCAAATGACCTTTCTTTCAATTGTTTTCCATAGTTCCATTTTAAAATCCGCGCAAATCGGTGCTCTGACGCCGTGGTAAACCTTCTTTCGGTTTTCGTTTAAGAACTATATATCTAATGCCATATTTTAAACAATATTCGCGTTTCTCCGGTTTATCGCCATCTTCGTTGACAACGTAAAAGTGCGGTTTGATTTTTTTGATTTCCGGCTCCGCGTCAAGCCATCCTTTTCCCGATGTTATCATAGCCCTGTAAACATAGCGGATTGAACAGACCATATAGAGCCGTTCATCTTGCTTGAATAATGGGTGACCTTCACCTTTGAGCATACGGACGTTTTCGTCGTTCCCAATCGCAACATAAAGTTTCCCGTATGCTGCGGCTTCTTCAAAAAACCTGACGTGACCGGAATGCAGCCAGTCATAGCAACCCGTGACAATGACTCTCGGCTCACTTCTGTTTATAGCTATTGATTTGAATATCTTCGGGAAACCTTTTAAAGCCCTTTCCCGAATAATTTTGTATTCAATTCCTATGTTTTTGCAAAATTCAAGCCGTTTTGGGTTGTTTCCTTTTGTATCATCAACCCACATATTCACGTTGGTAAGCGTTTTTAAAGGAAGTTCATTTAGCGCGTGCGGGGTATCAATTCCGATTACCTCTTCAACAAATCGGATTGATTGAACAAAATAGAGACGCTCGGCAAATGGGAATTTGGGTGGCTGACCGGTTTGATTTTCTATCATTCTATCGCTCCACAAACAGACCCGAACTTTGCCAAGTCTGGATGCCTCCTGCAAAAACCTAACCTCGCGCGAACGCAGATCGTCAAATCCAGATGAAACAACAACGTAATTTTTAACCATAACCCTAACCAAAAATGAATATTATAATTTGATTTTAATTTTGATTCCTCCCGGAACCACAGATTCAGATGCTACTATCAAATAGCCGCCTCCGCATCCTGAATACATAGCTCCGGGGTAATATCGCTGATAAAACTTAAGCAATTCTTCAAGATCGATCTTAATTGTTGGATGTTTAACTGTTTGAGGCAGGATTGTCTGCCAGCATTTCATACATTCATTGAAGGAATTGCCAAGCGCCTCAATGTCTTTTCTTATTATAGATTCAAAGCACTTTTTGCCTGTATTCCCTAAACGGGTTATCCATTCTGGGTCTAAATTTTTTATTCCTAATGGATTATAACCTTCCGGTCTTGGCGCTACAGGCAAAAGATATAGAACATTTTCAAGCCATTTAGCAATTTTTGGGTCTTTACAGGTTTCAATATGACGGGGGAAAATTCCGCCCTTGTAGTTGTAATCGTAATCAAGCCTGTTTATGCCCGGATAAATCAATCCAATCATATCCTGAGACCCTGAGGGTTCGTTTTTATCCTTGTTTTCTTCATAATACAATTCTTCAACAAGACTGGCAGGGTCACGTTCTGGCAGTTTGCCTTTCCACAATTTTAATGCAATCTCGCGGGTGCTGGAACAGATGCCGCATCTATCCATAAATCTAAATGTCGGTTCAATACAAACAACAACCATTGAACCGGGCGGCTTTTTATTATGCATTGATACAAAGGGCTGGTCTATCCAGCCGCCTGCGAGCGCTATTCTGTAAGGAATTTTTCCGACAACCTCCGTTATATCCGGAGCAGAACCAGATGTTTTAGACATTGATTTATTCAACTGTCCGCTTTCCTTGTTTTCTTGCGTAATACTGTTCTTTGATCCATTCGTAAGTTTTCTTTAAACCGACTTTTAGCGGCGTATTAGGTTCCCAGTTTAGCACCTGTTTAATAAATGTATTATCGCTGTTTCTGCCGGCAACGCCCTTTGGCGCGCTTAAGTCATATTCTCGTTTTAATTTGACCCCTGCTATTTCTTCTACATAGTCCACAAGTTGGTTAATTGAGACGAGCTCTGAAGAGCCGAGATTTATTGGTGTTGCAATCAACTTGTCACAATGCGTAATCATATCTATCCCAAGCGTGCAATCATCAATATACATAAAACTACGGGTTTGCGTGCCATCACCCCAGATTGTAATCTTTCCACCGCCAGTATCTATTGCCTCAATCACCTTACGGCAAATTGCCGCAGGCGCTTTTTCGCGCCCCCCATCCCAGGTTCCAAACGGTCCATAGACATTGTGGAATCGCGCTATGAATGTTTTTAATCCTCGTTCAGCCCAGTATTCCTGACAGAATATCTCCGACATTAATTTTTCCCAGCCATATCCACGCTCCGGATAAGCCGGATAAGCGTCAGATTCTTTGAGCGCTCTGGCATTCGGGTCTTTTTGAAGCATCGTGTTATAAGCGCACGCGGATGAGGAGAAGAAATATCTTCTCACACCTGCTCTGTACGCGGATTCAATTAGATGCGTGTTGATTAAAATGCTCCGCAAACACTCAACACGAAAGCGCTCAATGAATCCCATCCCGCCCATATCCGCGGCAAGGTTGTAAACTTCAACCGCGTCTTCAACCGCACGGCGACAATTCTTTTCTTTGCTCAAGTCCAAACAGAGCGATTCCACGCCGGGCACCCGTTGATACCATAGCGGCAATGGCTTTTTGTCCACTGCCCTTATATTGGTAAAACCTAAATTGTGAAAATACCTTACCAGAGAGCCGCCGATAAAACCTCCGGCTCCTGCAACAACGATTTTTTCATCTTTATTTATATCCCTGACGATGTTCGGCTGCGTATTCATAGCAAGATTAATCTAAGGTATCTGCAGGATTGAATAAAGAAAAAAGTAATTCGTCAAATATAGTAGAACGAAAGAAAACCGTTCGGAGGTTGATGGGATATGAAAAAACTTATAGCAGTGGTAACTGCGATTGGAATATTAGGAGCGACCTCAACATTCCCTGTAAAAGCAGGGGATAGAGAGTGGGCAACAGCCGGCAAGATAATGACCGGAGTTGTGGCTGGTATTGCGCTCGCCAATTTGCTCGCGCCAGAACCGCCCCCTGTGGTTTACACCTCAAGTTCCACTGTTTATGTTCCGCAACCGCAGACAACTGTTGTAGTGCCGCAAACAGTAACAACTGTTGTCACACAGCAACAGGTGGTAGTTCAGAGCGCACCGGTTGCTGTTCAACCCCAACCCGCTGTCGTGGTGCAATCAACGCCGGTCGTAGTTCAAACAGTCCCTGTTGTACCAGCCCCGGTAGTTGTTGCGCCGCCTCCAGTAGTGGTCTATCGTCCACCAGTTATCGTGCATCACCCGCCTGTTTTTAGTTTTGGATATAGCAGATTTCACGGACATTCCTATGTCCGTTATGGAGTTTGCTGGTAAAACTTAAAGTGAATTTAATCTAAATGACACCGCCGCATATTTACTGCGGCGGTTTTTTATTTGCAATCCATTATGATATTTAATTAATTAAAAATATGAGTGAGCTTATTAAAAGATTAGACACTTTTTTGAAGAAGAAACCAACTGTTGGAAAAAACGTTTATATTTCAAAAGGTGCCTTTGTCGTTGGAGATGTTACTCTTGGTGATTATTCCAGCGTCTGGTATAATGCGGTTTTGCGCGCCGATATTAACAAAATTGTAGTCGGACACCATTCCAATATACAGGATAACGCAGTTGTTCATCTTGCCGAAGACCTTCCCTGCATCATCGGAAACTGGGTAACAGTTGGTCATTCTGCGGTGGTGCACGCCTGCATTATAGGGGACGAATGTCTTATCGGAATTAATGCCACGATTCTTGACGGGGCAGAGGTTGGCGCTCAGTCTATTGTCGGGGCAAACGCTCTTGTCCCATCAGGAATGAGAATCCCGCCCGGCTCACTGGTAGTTGGTTGCCCTGCAAAAATAAAGAGGTCTCTCTCCGATGAAGAACGTAAAAAACTTAAATCCTGGGCTGAACATTATGTGGTAAATTCTGAATATTGTCTGAAAAATAAAATAAATTTAGGGAAAATATTTTAAAGGAGGGTTTTTCATAATTAGTTCAATTATAAAATGTTATATTTACAGTCTTCAACTTAAAATAAAATTTAACACCTGTGCGCTAAAACGCACAGTTGCGCTCTATTAAAATTTTTTATATAAATTTTAAAAACAATAAAACCCCATTAATAAAAAGGTTATGAATATAAATAAAATATTGAGTCGGAGAGCAGGTCAAAAAGGGTTTACCCTTATAGAGCTGCTTGTTGTTATAGCGATAATAGCGATACTTGCGG
>JBAMMJ010000030.1:0-12183 GCA_039793825.1 Verrucomicrobiota bacterium
TTTCACCCAGAAGTGTCTTTTTTCCTGGAATGCTAATGATTAAGGAATTTAAGACAGCATCGGTTCGGGAATTGGGATTAGAGCATTGCAATAATTGTTTGGTATGGACAAAAAGCGATTCGTATTTATACTGATGTAATTAAGGCAGTGTTAATTTGGTTTAATCTGGCAGGTTCGTTTAAGAGGCTTTTCTATGGATGAGAATGTGAGAAAAAATCTGGATTTTATTTTTGGTCGCCGGAGCATTCGGGTGTTTTTGCCCGGAGAGGTGACCGACGAGCAGGTGAAGATTTTATTGGAGGCTGCGATGGCTGCGCCTTCGGCTGTGGCGAAGGACCCGTGGCGGTTTGTGGTAATCCGAAATAGAGGAACGCTTCGGCGAATAGCCGATGTGTTGCCCAACGGCAAGATGCTTGCTGATGCTGCGGTAGGAATTGTGGTTTGCGGCGATATTGAAGCCGCGCACGACAGACAGTTGAGTTATCTTTTACAGGATTGTTCGGCTGCGATTGAGAATCTGCTGCTTGCGGCGCATATACTCGGACTTGGCGCGTGCTGGCTGGGGGTTCACCCGCGCGAGAATCGCATCAAGGCAATTAAGCAGATTCTGGGACTTCCCGAGCAGGTAATCCCGGTTTCAGCCATAGCGATAGGGAAGCCCGGCGAAATAAAGGAGCCGCGGACCCGATACAGCGCCGATAAAGTTCATTATGAGCGCTGGTAAAAGTTTTTTGATTATGAGAGGGTTGAAACATTAAAGAATGAATATATATTTATGCATATATTTTAGTCTTTATGTGCAAAAGGCTTTTAATTATTCAGCCATCGCATTATATATCAAAAAGCGATAGGAAGGTTTTTAAGACAAAACGGAGGAACGTTGTTTCTTTGACCTTGCCGTATCTTGCCGCTCTTGTTCCGGGCGATTGGGATGTTGAACTGATTGACGAGCAGGTTCAGGATATTGACTTTGACACCAAAGTGGATGTTGTTTTGTTAACTGTTTGGACGGTTAGTTCATTGCGGGCTTACGATATTTGCGCCGAATTCAAAAAAAGAGGGGTTCCGGTGGTTATGGGAGGACCGCATACTTTCTTCTATCCGGATGAAGCGGCTGAGCATTGCGACGCGGTGGCAATCGGGGAAGGGGAAAGATTGCTGCCGCAGATAGTATCTGATATTGAACGTGGGAATTTAAATAGGATTTATAGATACGAGATGCTTACCGATTTAAGCCATCTACCTTTGCCGAGATACGAGAAGTTAAACCTTAGATATTACGGACCATTCAGAACATTTTCGGTTCAGACCTCGCGCGGTTGCCCGTTCAAATGCGATTTTTGCAGCGAACGTTTTTATTTAGGGGAGAAGTATCGTTGCAGACCGATTGAGGATGTAATTGAGGAAATCAAGCACACTGGCTCGCGCAGGATATTTTTTGCGGATAGCAATTTTGGAGGGGACAAAGTTCGGGCGATGCGGTTGATGGAGGCGTTGATACCGCTAAATATCAGGTGGTCTACACTCTGGTCGTTGTATCTATGCGAGGACAAAGAATTTATGGACCTGGCGCAGCGGAGCGGGCTATTGCACGTGAATATCGGAATGGAAAGCATTTTGCCTGAAACGATTAAGGAGATGAACAAGCGGCAGAACAAAACCACCCGCTATGGGGAGATTTTGAAAGACCTGCGCAGGCGCGGCATTAGTTATTCGTTAAATTTTATTTTTGGTTGGGACAACGAGACGACGGAAGTTTTTGAAACGACTTTAAAATTTCTTTACGAGAATAAAGTGCCTGTTGCCTATTTCAACGTGTTGACGCCTGAAAAAGGGACGCCACTTTATGAGCGGTTGAGTTCAGAAGGGCGCGTGTTCAACGCGCAGGAGATAGGGAGGTATCCAGGCCAGATTTGTTATTACAAACCAAAGTGGTGCGAACCCGACGAGCTTGAACGATTTGTGGGGGAAATGTATCGGAGGTTTTATAGTTTTAAATCAATGATTCATCGGTTGCCACTGCCGTTGACGCAGAACGCCATTGCATCGTGGGTGATAAATCTTTCGCAGAGAAGGATGGCAAAAAACGTAGAGGGCGATAACAATTTTGATAATTATTAAATCCGAAATTAGCGGCGTTATAGGGGGCAGGTATTTAATTACCGGACGCGTTTCATAATTGTGGTGGGGGTTATTTTATCCGATTTCTGCGCGTTAAGGTTATATTTTGGTGCGGAAACTGGGGTCTATAATTAAACTTGACTATAAGCGAGGGTTTTGAATATTATAAAACATTATTGTTAACGCCGCTTGAAAATGGTCGGACGGTAGGAATTTATGGTAGAGGGATATTGCAATAAATGTAAGGTAAAAAAAGAGATTGTAGAAGCCGTTGAAGTTGTGATGAAGAACGGAAGAAAGGCTATTAAGGGTAAATGTCCGACATGCGGGGCGGTAATTTTTAAAATTATAGGAGGAAAGGTCACTCAGGTTGATGGCGGAAGCGGTAATCAGCCTCCGCAATCTTCTCCGCCTGGTATTGGCGGTGAGAACTAAAACAGGTTTTGCATTTGAAAATAAATAGGGATAGTAATCAATATTAATATAAATAAAATTAATTTTAATTATGAGCGAACAATTGGCATACGTGTTTATTACGCCGTATACATTGTCAAAATCAAGGACTGGCGGGATTCTTGCAAGGTTGCTTGCGCGGACAGGCTGCGAGCTTGTAGCGGCGAGGATGTTCGCGCCGAGCAAGGAATTGATTGAAGAATATGCAAAGACGATCGTAAATTCAAATGATCCGTGGGACCGGAAAATTCAGGAATTAATCAGGGAGTATGTGTTGAGCAAGATGGGTCCTGATCCCAGAACAGGGGTGCGGCGGCGGGTGATGGCGCTTTTATTTAAGGGCGAAGATGCTGTACACAGGGTGCGGGAGGTTGTTGGTTTTTTCCATCCGGATAGGAAGACCGGGGAGACGATACGAGATACGTTTGGGGACCTGATAATTGATGAAGCCGGAGTGGTTCATTATTTTGAGCCGGCGGTGTTATCCTCGCCGGATGCGAGTAATATTGAATACAAACTTAAGTTGTGGGCAAAGTATTCCGATAGGGATGGCGGGGTGCTTGATGGGGTTATACAGTATAATCCTGGCGAGACGCCGCAGAAAACGCTTGTGATAATCAAGCCGGACAATTTCCGATTTCCGTCGGGCAAGCCGGGCAATATGATAGACTATTTTTCCCGAACCGGTTTATACATTATAGCAATAAAGGTTCATCATATGAGTGTTGCCGAGGCGGTGGAGTTTTACGCGCCTGTGCGGGAGGTGCTAAGGACTAAATTGCGCGAGGCTGCTCAATCAAAGGCGAAAGCGGCTATTGAGAGGGAATTGAATCTTAAATTGCCACCGGAGGTTGAGAATAAAATTGGGGAGTTGGTAGCACCTGTTTATGGAGATGCTCAGTTTGACGCGATTGTGAAGTTTATGTCGGGGTATAAACCGGACGAATTGCCGAAAGAACGGTGGAATGAACCCGGCACGGAGAAGTGTATTGTTCTGGTTTACGAGGGGGTTGACGCAGTGAGGAAGATTAGGGATGTGCTTGGTCCGACAGACCCGTCCAAGGCGCCGCCGGGGTCAATTCGTCGGGAGTTTGGTTCAACGATTATGACAAACGCTGCGCACGCGAGCGACTCGGTGGAAAATGCCTTCCGTGAAATGCGGATTGTTAAACCGGAAGAGAATTTGTTCAAGCAAGAAATAGAAAAATTTTACGGCAGGATTGATTAAAATGGATTAGTCCTCGCTTTTTTGATCAAAATGTGGCTCAATCCTTGGGGCGGTGGAATGCTCATTTTTCAGGCAAATTATAATTACCCAATGGCGTTGGCGTTAAACATTGGGCGGCAATCAATTGGCGGATTTTGGCTGGCACGCGGAGGGTAATGTTTTGCCGCACAATGGCATCTGCGGTTTTCCGCAATCGGTTTTTTTAAGGGTGTTAAGCTGCGCGAGTTTAGAGACTTTTGATTTGTTCAATTGCCCATCGGGCGTGTTCGGCAACGATAGGGTCGGGGTGATTTGAGAGTTTCTGCAACAGATCAAGCGCCATTTTGTCTCCGATGTTGCCGAGCACAATGCAACCGTTTCTTAAGAACCGTTGCCAGCCGAGTCTTTTAATGGGGGTGTCTGCGAATGTTTTTTTGAACTGCTGCTCGTCTCCATTGAGGAGGTTGATTAACTGGGAAAGACCGATTTTAGACGGCAGGCGCAACAGGTTAGTGTTCATCAACCTGCCTGCCTTTGCGAAACGGTTCCAGGGGCATACTTCAAGGCAGTCGTCGCATCCGAAAAGCCGATTTCCAATGAGCGGTCGCAACCGAACGGGTATTGAACCTTTGTGTTCAATGGTCAGATAAGATATACAAAGGCGCGCGTCCAGTTCAAATGGGGCTACGATTGCGCCTGTTGGACAGGCATTAATGCAAAGAGAACATTTTCCGCAGCGGTTTTTTTCGGATGAATCAGCCGGAAATTTTGCGTTTGTGATTATTTCTCCAATAAACAACCAGTTGCCAAAGGATTTTGAGATTAGATTTGTGTGTTTGCCGATGAAGCCGAGCCCTGCCATCTGGGCAAAATCACGTTCAAGGACGGCGCCAGTGTCTACATAATATAATGCCTCGCCGCCTGCCGATTTTCTTACAAAATCTGAAAGCAATTTGAGCCTGTTCTGCATAATTTTGTGATAATCTGAAAACCTTGCGTATCTTGCCACGACGGCGCCGGGGTCGCTGGATTGGGTATTGTCGTTAATGAAATAAGAAGCGCCTACGACGATGACTGTTTTTGCGTCCGGGAGGATAAGCGATGGGTCGCGCCGTTTTTGTGCCCCTTTTTTAAGCCACTCCATTCCGGCATAAAATCCTTTGTCAAGCCAGTTGTTAAAATATTGGATGGTTGATGGGTTTGCCGGGGCAAAACCGCAGAGGTCAAATCCGAGTTCAAATGCCTTATTTCTTATTATTTCTTTCACCGCGAGCCGGATGAACCGTTTAATTTGATTAATTATTTGTCTTTGGAATTTGCGCCGCGCGCGAGCGGGCAAGCCGCAGGTGAAATATAACCTGTTGGGCTACCTCTTTTGTGGTTCGTTTATCTGTGCTTATTAAAACATCTGCCTGTCGGTAAACTGGTTCGCGCAAAGCGAGCAGCTCGCGAATCTTTGTTAGCGGCTCCGGGGTTTGCAGCAGGGGGCGGTGCGTCTGTTTTTTTATTCGCTCGTAAATAGTCTCCGGTGACGCCCATAAACAGACAACGAGGGAATGTTTTTTTAAACTTTCCAGATTTTCGCTGTTTGCCCCGAGTCCGCCTCCGGTGGCGATTACCATTTTTCTAAAACTCTCTAATTCGGCGACGACAGCCTTCTCATATTCTCTAAAGCGCGCTTCACCCTCTTCTTCAAAGATTTTTGTTATGGATTTGCCGACGCGCATTTCAATAAGGTGGTCGGTGTCAATGAATCCGTAGTGTAATCGGGCAGCGACGAGGCGTCCGACGGTGGTTTTGCCGGTCCCCATAAAACCAATCAGCGATACGTTATAAAACTTTCGTTTTCCCTGTTCGCTGCCCATAAGATATAAAAATGGATAATTGCCTTATAATGTTTAAAAGCGCAACAACGGTTTAAAATCTACCAAAATTGGATGGAAAATACCAATAAATGTTAAGTAAAAGGCAAGTTATGTTATATGATATTAGAAAATAGAATATAAATTTATAGTGAAAAAAATGTTGCTAATAATAAAAATTTCTATAAAAGAATGTTTCTTATTTAGAAATATCAGAAATGCGAATGTAACGCTGGAATTTAAATAAGGTATTATAATAATGTAGAGATGAGTTGCAAAAATTACCGATGGAATGAGGTAAAAGAGATTTTATGCAGGAATTAGTAAGAACGATTAAGTATGAAGCCGATCGGGTGCCCGGGTTTGGCAAAGAGATAATGCAGGTGCCGGGGTGTGAGAACCTGCAGAGTTGTATTCAATGCGGGACCTGTTCGGGGATGTGTCCATTGAGCATATATATGGATTACACGCCGCGCCAGATTATTGAACTGGTAAGGTCGGATTTCAAAAATGAAGTGTTAAAGAGTTATACAATATGGCTATGCGCCTCCTGTTATGTATGCACGGTTGAATGTCCGCGCGAGGTGCCTATCACTGACATTATGTATGAGCTTAAGCAGCGGGCGATATATGAAGGTTATTATCCGAAGCGGTTTCAAATCCCGGTGCTTGCAAATCAGTTTTTCAAGATGGTTTACAAGCACGGTCGGGTGACTGAGAACTTTCTGGTAACGGAGATGTTATTGAAAAGCAACTGGAAAGATATATTTCGCTCGTGGAAATTGGGTTTGAAGCTGCTCGCGCGGGGACGGTTTCCGCTTAAGACTGAGAATGTTGAGAAAAAAGAAGAGGTGAGGAAGATGCTGGATGTGGTTGATAGGGTATCAATTGATACGCTTGCTGGAATCTCGCACACTGGAAACGGTAAAAAACATTAAGAGGTTATGAAATACGCATATTATCCGGGGTGTTCAATAAAAGGGACTGGTCGCGCATACGAGGAATCATTGTTGCCGGTGCTTAAGGCGCTGGATGTTGAATTTGAAGAGATTGACGACTGGAATTGCTGCGGGGCAACGGCATATATGGCTGTAGATGAGATAAAGAGCTGCGTTCTTGCGTCGCGCAATCTTGCGTTGGCGGAAAAAGGGGGTTACTCGGAGATGATGGCTCCGTGCAGCGCCTGTTATCTGGTGTTGAATAAAGCGCAGCGGTATATTGAGACTTCAGGTCCTGTAGCCGATACAGTTAAAAAGGCGCTTGGCGCCATAAACTTAAAGATAACTAAAAAGATAAAGGTTCGTCATCCACTGGATATATTGCTGAACGATGTGGGGCTTGACAGGATTAAGCAGAAGGTTAAACGTCCGCTAACCGGTTTAAAAGTGGCGACCTATTACGGCTGCCAGATTGTTCGTCCGTATTCAACTTTTGACGATCAATATAATCCGACCTCAATGGACAAATTAATCAAGGCGCTCGGGGCTACGGTTGTAAATTTTCCGTTAAAAACGCGGTGTTGCGGTGGTAGTTTGACCGGGACGTTGCCTGAGCCGGGGCTGCTTTGCGCATATATCCTGCTCAAAGAGGCAATGAAGCGTGGCGCCGATGTAATTTCAACAGCCTGTTCGCTTTGCCAATTTAATCTTGACGGATATCAGGATAAGATTGCAAAGAAATGGGAGCCTGTTCAGGTGCCGGCTCTGTATTTTACGCAGTTGATGGGGCTGGCGTTTGGATTTAGCGAGGAGGAGATGGGTCTACATCGGTGCATTGTCCCGTTTTCGCTGGAGAACGTTTTAAATAAGGAAGCGGTAGCGAGTTAAAGGATTTGTTTAGATTAGAATTTTATGGGTTCTGGTAAAATGAAAGAAAAAGAGGTCAGGGTAGGGTTTTATGTATGCCATTGTGGGCATAACATTGGTTCGGTTGTTGATTGCCGGGCGGTGGCTGAATATGTGTCAAAGCTGCCGGGTGTTGTGGTATCACGCGACTACAAGTATATGTGTTCTGACCCGGGTCAGGAGCTTATAGCGAGCGACATAAAGGAACACAGATTGAATCGTATTGTGGTTGCCTCCTGCTCGCCGCTTTTGCACGAGCACACGTTCAGAAACGCGACCGAGAAAGGGGGGCTGAATCCATATCTTTGCACAATGGTGAACATCCGCGAGCACAACTCGTGGGTGCACACCGACCGTGCGGCAGCGACACAAAAGGCTAAGGAACTTGCGCGAGCGGCGGTGCACAGAGTTGTTCATCATCGCGAATTAGAGACGAAGAAGGTGCCGATCACCCCTGCCGTTATGGTTGTCGGTGGCGGTATTGCCGGAATACACGCGGCGCTGACGCTGGCTAATGCCGGAAAGAAAGTTTATCTTGTAGAACGAGAGCCGACAATCGGCGGGCATATGGCGAAATTTGACAAAACTTTTCCGACTCTTGACTGCGCTGCCTGTATTTTAACGCCGAAGATGTCCGAAGTTGCCTCTCATCCCAATATAACTCTATGGACTTATTCGGAGGTTGAGAATGTTGATGGTTATGTTGGCAACTATACCGTTACCGTAAAACACAAGCCGCGGTATATAATTGAAGAGCTCTGTGTCGGGTGCGGAGAATGTATTAATAAATGCGTTTATAAAGATGGGAGATTTCCTGATGAATTTAATGAAGGACTCGGAAAGCGGAAGCCCATTTATTTACCATTTCCGCAGGCTACGCCGCAGGTTGTGTTGATTGATCCGGAGACCTGTCTCAAGTTAAAGACAGGAAAATGCAAACAGACCTGTCTTGAAGCGTGTCAGGACCGCAAAGCGATTGATTTTAACCAGAAAGAACGGTTTTCGGAGGTTCAGGTTGGGGCAATTATTGTCGCAACTGGATTTAAGACATTTGACGCGCGGCGCATTCCGCAATACGGGTATGGGAAGTATCCAAATGTGTTCACCGCGCTTGAGGTTGAGCGTATGGTAAATGCGTCCGGTCCCACAGGCGGTCACGTGGTTTTGCGGGACGGTCGTGAACCCAGATCAATTGCGATTATTCATTGTGTCGGCTCGCGCGATAAAAAGACGAATCGTTATTGTTCGCGCGTCTGTTGTATGTATTCGTTGAAGCTGGCGCATCTGTTGAAAGAGCACACCGGCGCAGAGGTTTACAATTTTTACATTGATATGCGGACGCCCGGGAAGGCTTACGAGGAGTTTTATGATAAATTGTTGAACGAGGGCGTTCATTTTATTCGCGGGCGCGTGGGTGAGGTAACCGATTGGGCGTTCACGCCGGAAGAGGAAGGGCATCTTGTTATACGGGTTGAAGACACACTTGCCGGGTTTGTGCGTAGAATTCCTGTTGATATGGTTGTATTGTCAACGGGTCTTGAGCCGCAGCACGACGCGGATGAAATCCGCAGAAAGTTCAATATGAGTTGCGGTTCTGAAGGTTTCTTCCTTGAACGGCATCCGAAACTTGCGCCGGTAAACACATTTACCGATGGCATATTTTTAGCTGGCTGTTGTCAGGGTCCAAAAGACATTCCAGATACGGTTGCTCAAGCCGGCGCGGCTGCTTCGGAGGCGCTGGCGCTTATTGACAAGGGTTTCATTGAACAGGAACCGAACACGGCGTTCATAAGAGAAGAGGAGTGCTGCGGGTGCAAATCCTGCATATCGCTTTGTCCTTATTCGGCTATCTCTTTTGACGAGCAGAAAAAGAAGGCTAAAATTAACGAGGCTCTTTGCAAGGGCTGCGGCACCTGCGTGGCGTCCTGCCCGAGCGGTTCAATCGCGCAAAACCTGTTTGAAGACGAAGAGATATTCAGCGAAATTGAAGGGATTCTTTGCGAGTAGACAAACGAAGGAAAAATTTCTGCTCACTCAATTCATTCATCCGAGCAGGCAATTGTGTCTAAATAGCGATTTCACTGTATAAAAAAGCCAGAGCGCATTTGCCAGGTTTGAAATTGCCTTATGGGGTTTAGTCAGGATGTGGTGTCAGAACCGCAAAGATGCCAATCGTATTAAATCTATTCGGTTTTTTCTCGCATCCGGGTTATTCCTATTTTTCTTTTATCTTATAAAGATGGACTGCGTAGGGTTCAAAATCGTCTTCAAACGCGCCGTTTTTAATATTTATTGAGCGATTTTCGTAAAGAACTTCTACCGATGGTGTTACTGGTGTTAAAATTCTAAAAGTCGCTTTTGTCTTTATAGCGCGCATCGCGACCGCAAACAGATAGAGATTTCCTTTATAACTTCTGGACATTATTGCGATTTGAGATTGTTGCGGCGTCCATTCTACATTGATTGGGTTTTCTGACAATTTTGGACTATTCAGGACAGGGGCGAGGTCGTGAATCTGGCTGTTTATTGTTTTTACGGCGGCAGCCATCTCTTTATCCGCAAGCAACCCGGCTTCAATAAACTTTGGTTGCCATTGATGGACAAAATAGATTATTCCGTGCGAGCCGTGAACAAGGGACATCCAGACCTCGCAGCGCACCTGTTCGGGTGTTGGCTTTCGGTTTGGATTACTGATCTGAGTGCATTCTATGCAATTCCAGACAATTTTTTCGCCTTTAGACCAATCTATCAACCGTTGAACGCCACGCGCCACATACCAGAGATTGCCGGCAACTTCTGGAGAGGAATGCGTGGCTGGATAAATGTCAAATGAGACAATATCGCCCCCCTTTATATATTCGGGATAATCCTCTGGATGATTTCTTCTTATGCCGCGTCCTATCCAGTTATCCCACGCCACGCCCTGACCGAGGTTCAGTAAAACCGGTCTTGACGGGTCGTTTTTGCGAATTCGCTGGTAGTCTTCAATGATTTTTTGAGGTGGAATAGGCGGACCGTATCCTTTGCCATTGCCTAACGGCTGGGCGTTATCGGGTTCGTCGCCGTGCATCCAGCCGACGATCGTTTTATCGTCAATATGTTGTATTCCCACATCGTTCTGTTCGCAGATTACCATCATTCCAGCTTTTTTTAACGCGGCAAGCTGCTGTTCTGTCGGACCTTTCCACAAGCCAATATACAGATTTATTCCGAGCGCCCTGTATTCTTCTGCCCGTGATGGATTCTGCAACCAGACTGCGATCGGGAAGAATGTGTTATCTGCTGGCAAACCGTTTTTGAATTTGCCATAGGGGTTTTGAGATTGAGTCGGTTGAGTTGCAAAAAGCAAAAGAAGGATTGCAAGGTATGCCTGTTTAATCAGGTTCAATGCAAATTTTATTGGTTTTGTCATATTTTATCTTTGTAGTTGGAATTTAAAACCGCCTTGAAAAATGACTTCTGCGGCAACAATGATGAAAAAGACGACGCTGATCAGGGCGTTAAGTCGGAAGAAGGCGATGTTTATCCAGTAGAGAGTGCGTTTGCGCGCCAGCAGGTGTTCCATTACAAGACAGACAAGAATAATCAACATTCCTCCAAAATAGACGAACCTGAATCTGAAGATCATCCCGAAAAGGCATAACAAAACCCACATCAGGATATGGGCAAGAAAGGAGACAATCAGCGCGTTTTTAGGTCCCCAGGCTACAACCAGCGAGCGCAATCCGTGCGCTTTATCAAATTCGTAGTCCTGAAGGGCGTAAATTATGTCAAATCCAACGAGCCAGAAGACGACTGCGCCGGCGAGTGTTATCATCCCGAGGATATCCTGAAGGTTTAATGAAGCGCCTTTTACGGCGAGCCAGGCTCCGAGCGGGGCGATTGCCAGAGCCGCGCCGAGGTAAAAATGGGTGTAGTAAGAAAATCGTTTTGTCAGCGAATAAAAACAGATTACAAACAAAGCCACAGGCGAGAGATAGAAACAGATGTTGTTCAACAGATAAGCGGCGCAGATCAGTCCTAAGGCGCCTGCGATGCACAATGCCCAGGCTGTTTTAAGGGAAATCTTGCCTGTTGGCAAATGTCGTTTTGCGGTTCGCGGGTTCAGGGCGTCAAAATGCCTGTCTGCGATGCGGTTAAAACTCATTGCGCAGGTTCGGGCGCAGACCATCGCCGCAAGGATCAGGAGAAAAGTGCGCCAGCCGGGAAAACCGCGAGAATCGCGGGCAGCTACCATCATCGCTGAAAGGGCAAACGGAAGCGCAAATACGGTGTGCGAGAATTTTACAAATTCTCCAATCATCCATATCTTTTTCAAAAACTCAACAAGCGCTCCCATAGTTTTTTATTAAAACAGGTAATATTCTGGAGTTTGATTCTAACAATCTACTTTATTGAATTGCAAAATTAAAAACAGGGTAGAAATAAAAAAGGCTGCCGTTTTGGCAGCCTTTGTATTCTAATTAAATTGATTTATTACTTTTTCCCATATTCGCGCACGAAATCAATGCATTTCTTTACCTCAGGCACGTTGTTGTCCCAGTTGTATTCGTATTCAATTGAGATATTGCCTTTGAAATTTTGCGCCTTTAACTCATCAAGAATAGCCTTAATATCGGCAACACCCTGACCGTATGGAACATCGTGAGCGCCCGGTCCCATCTGATTCAGGTCTTTAAGATGGACGCTTATAATT
>JBAMMJ010000031.1:0-3830 GCA_039793825.1 Verrucomicrobiota bacterium
CGGATTATTCCTGGAAGGTGAGTTATCCGCCCAGGCAATCATAAAACCTCTGGCTGGTATGATATAACCGTCTGGAATTTCAAATTTAAATATGTCACTCAAATCATCTGTCAGGAAAAATCCGCTCAAATCAACAACATTCGTGCCCATATTATAGAGTTCAATCCAATCAGGAGCACCGCCATTTATTAAATCGTTAACTATTCCGTCGTTATCAGGCATAAGTTCATTGATAACCAGTTGCGGTATATCCTGCCCGAATCCATTGGGAGCGCCCGGTGTTGGAGTTCTGAATTTATTGCGGAAAAACGGTTCGTCTCCCTGCCGATTCCCATAACTATAATCTGGCAAGAGCAGTTTGTAATTTAAATAATCCAGCGGTTTGAGTTTTCCATTGATTGGCATTGATAGTATGACCATGCCGTTAGAAGCAGTTAATCTAAAATTCGCGTGGAGATTCGCGCCCTGAGTCTGCTGTGGCTCGCCATCTGCCCAGACAATCAGGAATCCGCCAGCAGGTATTGTTGTTTCAGATGGGAATATCCATTTTGACAGATCGTCGTAATCGTCAGTCAAAGCCCATCCAGAAATATCAACAGCGTTGGTGCCGCTATTATAAATTTCAATCCACGGGTCGCGCTGTCCATAATTATCAACAATGCCTGTAATATTTTCTGCCTGTAGTTCATTCAACCAGACGGGCGGAATATCCGGTAAAAAGGTAAAGGTTGAATTATTTGTGCCCGGGGTTGAATATATCGGACGCACATTTATTTCTGGTCGGAATGAACTGCTGAAACGGGTGGTAAGTTTATTAATATTTGTGGAAGCCAGATACCAGAAACTTAGAGTATAAGTATTTGTTGTAGCTATGACGGCGTCTGTGAATAAATATTGAGACCCACCGCCCGGGGAGGTGAAACGGATATGCAATGAACCGTTGCCGGTATGGCTTATATTGGTGGATATTTCCGTCGTAGCCCCGGCAGTGCCAACGATTCCCCAGAACCCGCCCTGATTTGTCCACAACACTCCTTCAAAATCGCCACCGCGAATCAGATTTTCGCCGACTTCAGGAACTGAGCCTGCAACCAGTTTTACATCGTCAATATAAATTTCGCCTGCAACATCGGGAAACAACATTAGCCGTTTTGTTGTCGGCGCAAGCGTTCCAGTGAAGTAAAAGAATCGCCAGTTATCGCCGTCAGTCCAGTTTAACAGACGCGAATTATCTTTATCTGGATCAATCAGTTGCAGTGAATAACCGCCGCCATTAGCTTTTTGAGACCAGGGCAGAGATGATTCATATCTAACGCGGTCCACAATCCTGTCACCCTGCGGCGTTGGTCTTACAACAGTTATTACCTCGCCATTGTTATTTAACGAACCGTCAAACTGGTCAAAGACGATTATATCTGAACCGTAGTTTATCGCGAACGCGTATCTATCCTTTGCCAGAACAAGATAATTCTTCGGGAGCAATAGCGCACCTTTAGAGAATTTGTAGGATAAACCCAGGATTTTCCAGTCTGAAAGGTCAACCGTGGTGGTTTCGGATGGATTATAAAGTTCAATAAAGGAGGCGCCGGGGATTGTCGGATTATACATAATCTCGGTTATGACCACGCGCGGATCTTCGGGCTGAGTGGTCAAAAATACAGTAAAGGTGTTGCTTGAACCATCCACGTATTCTCCTTTGTGAGTGTATGCCGCGATGTTAAGGGTATTGGTCGGGCTATTCAATGGATAGTAGGCATACCAGTTTGAAACGGTTGTCCAGTTCAAATTGAGCGAAATTCCATTTACAACGATTTTCGCTACGGTTACTGGCGCAGTGCCTTCAATTCTCAAGAGGTTGTTGTTCGTGCTAAAATTATTCGTCGGATAGATTACCGCAAACGAGCAACTATTTGACGCCAGCGTGGCAAGGAGGAAATTTCTTCTATCATTGAACCAGCTCTTTACTGCCGACGGGTCAGTAAGAGCCGAGCCATCGCACATTGTTATACCGTTAGCCACAAGCGCCCGATATTTGGCATCCATTACAGGGTCGGCAACGCTATTTTGTAACGGACCATAAGCGGCGTCATATACATAGCGTAAATAGGCGCGGCGGAATGGCGGATGATTATACATTTTAACGACAAGCGGATCATCGGCTACAAAAAGCGGTCCTGTGGTTGCCGTATAACCGCCGGGTCCGCGTGGAGAAACAAGCATCAGCCAGTCAAGGTCAAACGGATAAAGCACCCATCTGGCTCTATCCGGTTTGAATGCGTACATATTTTTCCCTATCGTGTGTCCCCAGCTGTCAAAGTTGTTTATGATATGTTCAAACGCAAACACCCCCATCCACTGCTCCATATCGGCAAGTTGATTCATTCTTGTAGTAAAAGGTTCAGGCTGTGATGCGTTTGCCGCATCCACAAGCTGGAAAATATTTGTGTAATTTCTCACTGAATCATAGTTGCGTTTCAACCAGTTCCAGCGATAGCGCGCGGTCTTCTTGGAACCGTCGGCGCTGACATAATTTTCCAATCGCGGCATCGGGTCTGCTATGCGGTTTCCTGAATCGTCAAATTCAAACGCGCGCTCAATTTTATAAAAATCTCCCGCTGGATTGCCAGGCGACCATTGTTTAATATATTCGCCGCCGGGTTGGAACACCGCTTCAAAAATTCCGCCGCGCTGCATATCCGTAACGCCATTGACATTTAACCTTATGAAATAACGGTAGCTATTGGGCAGGTTTAACCTGTCGGCTATCCAGTAAGCCATCTGTTCCTGAATTGCCGTCGTTTCGCCACCGTGCCCACCCGGCCAGTCTATCTGAAGGTCGGTGTCGCCAAGAAATTCATCATCAGGCGGAAAACTAATAGCGTAACCACACCGATTTCCCGTAGGTGTATTGAATCCGGGCGCAATATATGGGCTGCCGGAAAACAGACCGCTTGCTCCATAGATTACGCGGTAATTTCCAATTACAAATGTAATCGGCAATGGCGAGTTGTGAAGTTTGTGTCGGTTAGACCATTTATTAAATACCGCCTGGGTCATCCATAATCTGTAAACGGGGAAATTGCCCGTTGGGGTAGAATCGCCGAATAAAACAAGACACTCGCGCGAAGGCGCGGTTTTAGGATATCGGGCAATATTAGACGGATTTGCAAAATCCGAAGCCGATATGTAAAACGCTATAAGTCTGCCAGCTGGCTGACCTGGAATTGTGGCAGAATAAATTCCGTCGCCTGCCACTTCATCTCCCCCGGTGCCGTCATCAACCATAGGCAGAAGGTAGTAGTTTGTTGACGGGTCAATCCGATAATTCAAATTTATTGAATAGATTCCATCCGGGTCGCAGACCCTTGCTGTAACTACAACATCCTGGTTTGCCGCTGGAACAACTGGCGAATGAGTCACCTCGTATATCGCGGGCGGGGCGTTTGTGACAAGGCGACTGTTTGGCAAACCGGGCGTGCCAGGATTTACAGGGGTTTTCAAACTTACAAGCGTTTCAAGCCAGCAACCACGAATCCTTAATAACAGTTCTGGAAATCCCCTTAACCAGCGAGCCTTTCCGCGAATTGTCGCGGTCGTGTTCGCCGCAAGCGCAGAAGAAAGATTTACCCTGACCCTGTTGACCTGGTTATCCCCCCTATCATCGGCGCGAATATGATATGATCTGGCGCTTTGATAGCCTTCTGCGGTTTCAAGCGAAGATAACTCGTGAGTTCCCTCTGCAAACCATCCGCCCGCGCCAGTTTCAAAAGTTGAGTTTGTAATGACATTTTGACCGGAACTATTTACAACTTCAATATTATCAATTAAAC
>JBAMMJ010000031.1:3840-12148 GCA_039793825.1 Verrucomicrobiota bacterium
CACTCACCTGCCCCCTGCAAGAGAACCTGCAACTGGTCGGCTGCGCTTGTTATGCCGTTGTCAACATAGCCCGTGAACGAAAAATCAGTCCATTCAGCCTTACGTGTTTCATCGCTATCAGCCCAATTAGAAGGAAGTCGTTTATTGCTATTCGGGTCAATCAATTCAAGGCTGCTTCCGCCAAAATGACTCCACTCGCCCCATTCACCTCCAACATTGTATGTAACCTCGTCCACTACGATATAAATCCGATTTGTTCCAATTAAATAATTTGCGTTCGTGGGGATTATAAAATCTCTTTGTTGTGGGGGAACAAGGCTGCCGGTTGCCGTTTTTGGAGACAGCGGCGAGACTAACAAATTTGAAGCCACTACATCTCTCCATTTTGCCAGCGCCAGCCGTTCGCCGCCGTTTGCAAGGCTGCCGCTGAAATTGCCAAAAGTGTTTGAACTATTTAGCTGAGGATATTTAGACAAAAGGTTTGAAACATTCTTCGCCACAACAATATATTGTCCCGGTCTTATGAATGTGTTTGAAGGAAATGTGTATTCAATACCATCCACAAACCGCCAGCCGCTTATATCAACAACGTTTGTGCCGCGATTGTAAAGCTCAACATATTCATCGTCGGCGTCGCGCGAAATTGGCGCATACATAATTTCATTTATGACAACATCGCTTATTAATATGCCGTTATTAGTGGCGCCAGGTGTGGGAGTTTTTAATGGATAAAATTCATCGGCTCCGTCCGGATATCTTCCGCTTGACACATTAACGTCCTGCGCCTCAAATCTTACCGCATCAATAATCATATCAGCCTGTGGATTCCACAAAACAATAGACTCCCCGGCGCTGTTAAGCGCGAGCCCCATCTGGTTTTGATTAAACACAACAAATCCGCGCGGCGGTATTACTGTGCCGTTTGGTATTCTGAATTTTTGAGAATCCGGCGACAGAGGGTTTTTGTTATCTGCAAGATAACAACCTGAAACGTCCACAGGCTCATTACTATGGTTATAAAGTTCAATGAAATCTAAATTGGGAGTTTGTGACGCCGCCAAAAACTCGTTGATAACCACGTTCCGCAATGGCGTAGGAGTGAATGATTCGGCGCGTCCGGGCGAACCGCCAACCCTGTCGCTCCAGGACCAGGCGCGGGGGTTATTCAAACCAAGAGACGGTCTTTTAAGAACGAGCGAATGCCCTGTGCCATCCGCTGCCACAGGCCAGGGCGGGCGGGTTTTATAATTAACTTCAAGCATTACAGCCCCGGCTTGATTTAACAATTTTATTGTCCCGCCATCATTGGGGAGAGAACCATTATAAGGACCGACAACATTTGTTACGCCATATTTTGAGGTTATATCGGACGGATTTTTTGCGATGACCAAAAATCCGCCTGCAGGAATAACCGTCCCAAGCGGGAAAGTATAACTAATATCGCCGCGCAGTTTATAACCGCCGATCTCTTCTGGCGTCGGAGAAGAATTGTATAACTCAACAAATTCATAACTCGCCGCCCCCGGCGAATAAGGGTTATACATTATCTCGGAAAACACAAGCGGCGTTCGGCGGGTCGTCTGACCTAATGGTTCAGAATAGGTCGGCTGCGGGACAAGCCTTGACTTCGCCACGGTTGAAAAATCTTTCAAGACCGCAGCTGCATTCACCCCCTGCTCCGCGCTTGAAATGGCAAAACCAAGATAAATCTTAAAATTCATTGCAATATTTGTTATCCCGAGCAATGTCCATTGTTTGCCATCAATGCCGGCGTATGCCGAAAATTCGTTGTTTGACCGTTTTAATCTCAAATAAGTGTAGGGAAAATTGAGCGGGTATGCCCCGATTGCGGCGGTCTGTCCGTTGGTGATTGTCCGATACGTCATAAAAGCACCGTTTTGAATCGGCGTCGCAAGAACCGCGGCAAATCTGCCACCGGGTTCAAGGGATTCACGAGCCATAATCCCGACCTTTGCCCAATTATTAGCCGCCTGGAACGATTCAACCCTGACCATCACATCAAAATCATTATCAACAACCTGATAAAAAAAGCTGAACTGGTCTGCCACCCCCCCGATCGCAGCCCCGCCACCGTTTAATATAAAACCGTTCTGGGTTGATGAAATGCCACCTGGAGGCAACGCGCCACCGATATTCGTTGATTGATACAAAGGCGCTCTAAAAACCGCCTCATGCCACTCGCTCATCGTGTTGTTCTCGCTTGCCCTGTCGCTAATTCCCGTCACAGATAAAGTATATGTTGAACCAGCGGCTAACGACGGCACTTTCAACAACACACGTTTATAGTCATCAAGTAATGTGGCAGATATAATCGGGTGTTGATTGTTATCTGAATTGATTAATGAATAATTTGTAAGATTGGTGGCAGATTCTTCAGCCACCCACTCTGAAAACAAAACCTCTATTTCATCAATTGATAAACTTCTCGCCCCAACAAGTTGCGGCGGGTCTTCATCTAAACTGATATATAGTATCGCAACCCGACTTGTCACTGAATAAGTGGTGTTGCTTACCACATTAATAGCAACAACATAAAACTGAGATTGATTTTCCGAAATTGAAACCGAAGGAATTGAGTAAACCGCGTTTGTTGCCCCCTGAATTGGTTGTCCATTTTTATACCATTGTAATGTAGGCATTGGAACGCCATAAACCCCGACAGTAAAAGCTGCAGGCATCAGTTCAACCACACTAACATCTTGCGGTTGATTGGTGATCGTAACCGGAACCTGAACAAAAGATTGAGGTGTTACAGTTATCTGCGGTAATCCGGAGGCTTTAATCAGAATGTAATCCACTTCAAATTCTGAAATGCCGCCTGAACTTCCTGCCGCAATACCCGCGTAACCTGTTCGGGCTGTCCGCGTTGGTATGTAATCCCACATCAATTGCCAGTTTGACGGCTCTGGCGTTGAACCATCCGCCTGCCATATTTTGCCAAACACATCATAAGCGCCGCCTTGAGATGCGGCATTCGGTTCGTGCCGCAACCTGACCCAGTACCAGACATTGTTCTGCCATTGAAAACTCTGGCTTGGCCCCCAGGCGCGCAGGTCGTCAAGAAATGCGAGCGCTCTTCCGTTATTATCGCGAAAGTGATAATCAATGCCGCCTGCCGGGCTTGCGTTCGGGTCAACACAGACGGCGGCGCCGCCGCGTGGAGGGTCGCCGGTGCCAAAGTTCAAAAAACGAATCCGCATTAATACCTCCTGCACAGAGTTGTTATATGTAGCGCCAGTATAGAGCAGATGATTGGGATCGCCCGAAGCGCTGCTTACCCGCAAGACCCCATTGTTTACTGAGTAAACGCTCGCCCCCCTGATTAACCAACCCGGCTTGAGAGATGTCCCTTCAAAATCGTCCTGATAACCGTTTACAACAGTATAAACATCGTTAGGAAGGTATAACTGGCTTTTTCCTTTGGTTGCATAAAAAACCAATAAAGCCATTATAAACAAAACCGCCTTTATCCTCATTTCAATATCCCTGCTCATTGTGATAAAAGTAATTAACTCTTCACTCTTAATAAAGCATATTTTCTGCCACAGTATAAGAACCTTAACTATTTAGACGGATTTTAGATTTTTCTTTTCAAATTCTTTGCACCAGCCGCAAATCTGAACTTCATTGAAGATTTTTCCCACAATTCTCCTTAAAAGCCCTTTTAGGTTCGGATTGTCAATCTCTTTGAGCTGCTTTACAGCCTCGTCCTTAAATGTCTCCAGCAATATTCTCGCCCGTTCATCGGCTTTTAATTCCAGATAGATATTGTGAATGGTTTGCAAATTAACCCCGTCGGGTAATTCCCGCCGCCAAACGGTTTCAAGCAGACTTTTTGCCTGCAACGAAACCGCGCGTTCATAAGCGGTTGCGAGTAAAAGATTGGGACGAAGCGCCGCCAGGTCGCAGACTCCGATAGAACTGTCAAAATCGCTTAAATCATCGCGAATCTGGTAGGCAATCCCTATCGCCTCGCTGTATCTGGAAATTACATCAGCCACAACAGAATGTTTTTCCATACCTGCGAGGATGGCCCCGATCTGCATAGCAACTTCAAAGGCAGGGGCTGTTTTCTGTCGGAAGATATCAAGCACCTGACGCGTAGAAAGAGGACGCGGATTTCGCATCCACTCCAGCTCAGCCCCCTGTCCACTGCAGAGAATACGGTGTCCACGACTTGCAACCTCAAACATCGCCGCCAGCTGCTCCGCCGAGACATTGCACTCTGTTAATAACCTATACCCCTCTCCGATGAGCAGGTCGCCAACGTTTAAAGCGATCGGAACTCCATATTCTTCGTGCAAGGTCTTTTCACCATATCGCATTGAATCATTGTCCTCAATATCATCGTGAACAAGCGACGCCTTATGAAAACATTCAACCGCAACGGCGGCTTTTTTCACATAATCAGGATTCTCCGCTTGTTGAGCGTCTGACAACGCCCTATATACAGCAGCTGTCAAAAATGGTCTCCAACGTTTTCCGCTCTTTGTAAGCCATCGGCGCGCGACAACATCTGTTTCAGTTTCGCAAGAACCCATTATCAAATCAAGCGACCCCGCACTGAACCACGATTCAACCTCTCTATGCAGCGCGCTTAAATCAAGCCGACGGGTTTTATCCTGACTCGTCAAATGTATGTAGTCCCATACCCAGTCAAGGTCAACGGTAGTATCCTGACAATCATCCTGCAAAAGCGGAATCGCCACCCCCGGTATAGCCGACATCTCCATATAAGGAAACGCCTTTTCAAGCACATTCAGGCAGCTGACCCCGATGATTGCGTCAATCTTTCCCGCTTGAATCATCGCTGTCACAACAGCCGATCCTTCGGCAATTAACACCGCATAGCCGAGCTCTTCAGCCTCGCGTTGCAAGTCTTGAAGCGAACATAGCCCGCACTTCTTGCACAACAGCCCAAACTCGTCAAAAGTAGCTTTGCATTTTTCGGAGTTCCTTAAACATTTAGGAAGCAACAGCAGCCGCCGTTCATAAGGAATTGAGGCGACCGTCTCGCGCCACATCTCGTTGTTTATCAAAACCGCTATGTAATCGCGCCATTTCGGGTTGCAGCCCAATTGCCCAATAATCCTGTTAGAATGAGTCAGAATTTGGTCAAGCGGCATCGGCGGCACCGGGTTAAACTCGGCGACGTAGTGCCGCACAAATTGCATTAAATGGCTTCGTTCCGACGGAGTTGGCGGAATCCGCTCAATCGGCGGACGAAACCGCTGAATCGGCGGCGGCTTGGGTATCACAAACGGCTCTCGCATACCTGCTTTGTTTGACGGCGCGTTCATTTGCATACTTCAATTTGTTGTTTATCCTTTTTCCACTCCATCATCTTGTTTTGGCTGTCTGCATTGACCGACTCAGACGCCAATTCGGGGTTGTCCGCTAACGCCGTTCTCACCGCGACCCGTTTCGCCTCAACATTGTGCTGCGCATCTTTATAGGCTCCAAAATCATTGAACCATAACTTCTTCATCCAGTAATACATCCAGTGTTTTTCCGGTATCTCATAGCCCGGCAACCACTGGCTAAACTTCGGCTCCATCGCGTCCAGCTCTTTTAACACCGTTTGCCTTGCGGTTGTATCGCGGGCATTATGCTTCAACACCAGAGACTTAAGAAGGTCAGGACGTTCAAGAACAATGCACCCACGCAAAGCTCCGGATGCTGTTTTACGATAGTCTTTTAAAAATTCCGATTTGCTGATTAACTCGTAGATGCTTTCCCCATCACGAATATTCTGGCAGGCAAATTGAATTACCGGACAGGGCTCAATCTCCCCTCGCCAATTTATATGGTGACTTAACCCGGTGGCGCTCGGGCATAGCGAACGCCCAAGATGGTCGTAATAAGCGTCAATGATAATTATCGGCAGCCTGCACCGCATCTCAACGATAAACTTTCTTGAACGGATAAGTTGTTCAGCCGTCAGAGCAAGATCAGTCCGCATAACAGCCCCAACCGGTCTGTATGCGTAATACCAGACATAATGAACCCCGACATCAATCAACCTCTTAAGCCACTGCTCTGTAAGCAACGTGTCAATGTTGTTTTTGCAAAGGCTCGTGGCTACCCCGGTTAACAGCCCGGCTTCAAGACAGTTTTTAAGCCCCGCAAAAGTCCTGTTAAATACCGCCTTGCCGCCGCGCCGTTCATCACTTACAACCTCATCGCCTTCAATGCTTATCAGAGGCGAAACATTTCCTGCGGCGCGCAACCTGCTGGCAACCTCTTTCGTTATTGGCTGACCATTCGTGAATACCTGAAAATAACAATCTGGATGGTTCTCAATAATCTTAAAAATATCCGGGTGAAAAAACGGCTCGCCCCCAAGTATGCCAAAAAAATTATTCCCGTGTTTTTTGCAATCCTTGATTATTTTATCCAGCTCCTCATAACTTATCATCTCCACAGGCGCGTCCACATCAACCCAGCAGCCCTGACATTTCAAGTTGCATTGATTGGTAATGGAAATATGCAGGTAAGCAGGAAAATATTCTCCCCGTTTGATCCGCCGTTTAAACTTCTCGGATGCAATCAACCCTTTGAATCCAAAATTCCATAAAAACTTCCAGAGCAACCGTGGATTGACTGTCGTTATTAATCTCTTTGTCAGCGCAAAAAACATCTTAATCCCTCAAAATTTAAACGCCTCAATCACAATTTTTAATTTTATTCCTAATTATGCCTGAAATGATAAGAAATATCAAATTAAATGAATCAACTTCCGAAATAAAAACACCAACATAATCAACCTGAATCATTAGCATTCCGATAAAAAATGCGCTTTTTGGTGAAATCAGATTTGTAAAAATTATTTAGTAATGGGCTGAACAGACCACGAAGGAATCAAACACTGTTAGCCACTCATAATCACGCGAATAGAAAAATAGAAAAAAATTAATATAACTCTGACGTGGTTGAACAAAATAGTTTTTCTCTGTGTTTCTCTGTGTTCTCTGTTGTTATTGTTTTAATCAACAGTTGAGTTCAATGTTAATGATTTAGGACTTAACCAAAGACGTCATCAATTTACCCTTTACTTTATCAAAAACTGATTTAGATTTAATTTATGGAAACCCTGTTAATTATTGCCTCATCAATTTTCATTTCTGGATATACATTGAATGCCGCTTTCGCGTTTCGCCACCACTTTATTGATACCAATCTGCCGGGCTCGGAGTGGGGCCAAACCGCCATCGCAGATATCAATAAGGATGGGAAACCTGATTACATTACCGGCAAAAGCAGAGGACAAATCCTGCTCTATCTCCAAAAATCAAAAACAAACTGGACCCGGACAATTCTCGGCGAGAATTCTCCTTCTGAAGTCGGCGGGGCGGTTTATGACGTGGATGAAGACGGCTGGCTTGACTTTGTAGCAGGCGGCGCATGGTATAAAAATCCGGGAAAAGAGCCATTTGAAAAATTTGAAAGAATTGTGTTTGACCCCGCGCTTGCGAGGGTGCACGACCTGTTTCTTGCCGACATAAATGGGAATGGCAAAAAAGATGTTGTTACTATGTCAGACCAGAACAATTTAAGGTGGTATGAAATCCCTGCCAACCCCCGCGAGGCGTGGAAACGAACCGACATTGGACAATCCGTCCACGCAGGCGTCGGACTCGGCGATATTGATAAAGACGGCGACCTGGACGTTGTCCGCTCCGATACCTGGTTTGAAAACGCTGACGGAAAAGGAGAAAAATGGACCGCCCATAAAACTATTCCTTTCGGAAACCCAAATAAACCTTTCCCGCTCGCGACGCATTGCGTTGTTATTGATTTAGACCGCGATGGCGATAACGACCTTGTGATGACAGAAAATGAAATCAGAGGCGGCAGAATCGCATTTATTGAAAATATTGACGGAAAAGGTGAAAAATGGTTGGTGCATCCATTGCCCGCAAACGACGCGGCAATCCGCGGCGCTTATCATTCGCTTATAGTTGCGGATTTTGACAACGACGGCGACCCGGATATTTTTTCCTGCGAAATGGAAGGAATCAGCGGAGATAAACCGCCGCGCTGGTTTATCTGGGAAAATGTGGATGGACGCGGTAAATCATTCAAAGAACATACTATTTTAGACGCCAATCTGGGTAGTCACCTCGTCGTAGCAGGCGATATTGATGGCGATGGCGACCTTGACCTGATTGGAAAATGCTGGAACCCGCGCAAAGACAACGCCCTGAATGGCAAAAACCATATCGATCTGCTGGAAAATTTAACCGTCAAATAATCCCCTGAAACCAAAATCCGATTTGATCCGTAT
>JBAMMJ010000032.1:0-6190 GCA_039793825.1 Verrucomicrobiota bacterium
ATTGCAAAAGAGAAGGCTGGGATAATAAAGCCGCGAATACCGGTTTTGACGGCTGTGGAAGATGAGCAAGCGCTTGATGTTATAATTCAGACTGCCTGGGAGAAAGGATCGGCGATTCATCTTGTTACAAAGCAGGACGTTGCGTTACCGCCGCTGGATAAGATTGAGCTTCCATTAAAAGGGGAACATCAGCGACTCAACGCGGCGCTTGCAATTGCCTGCGTTAATGTTTTGCAGAACAGATTGCCGGTTTTTGAGTCGGCGATTGTAGAAGGGCTTTCAACGGTTCAATGGGCAGGGCGTTTTCAGGAGGTCAAAAGGTCTGGCAGGGAATTTATTCTGGACGGCGCCCACAATCCGGACAGCGCCAGAGTTTTGAGGGAAACATTTAATACATACTACGATGGCAAAAGGACCAAGACGGCGCTTATTATCGGGATTCTTGCCGATAAAGATGTGGCGGCGGTCTGTCGTGAGCTTGCTCCGATTACCTCCAGTGTTTATGCCGTATGGGTTCCAAGCCAGAGGTCTGCCGATCCTGAACAAATAAAAAACGAATGGATGAAAATAAATCCGAATGCAAAAGTAACGGTATGCAAGGATTTGAAAGAAGCGATTGAACTGAGCAGGGATTTTCCTTTGACTCTGATAACCGGCTCGTTTTATCTGGTAGGGGAGGCGCTTGAATGTCTTGGGATTTCTGGCGCGACTTTGCCAATGGAACGAAAATTAAACGAATATAAAGTTGTTTCTTCCAGAGCGATTTAAGCGGTCGTTATTTTGAGGATTTGTTCAGGTTTTCTGAAAGGAGGACGGGTTTATTTTTGTCAAATTGGACAATTACGACTTTATCGCCGTATCGGACGGGGGCTGTCTGTTTTTTATCGCTTGTGATGATTGCGTATTGGAGGGCTGAATTTTTCCAGAAGATATCAACAGTGAAACCGCCGCGGGCGCGCAATCCTTTTACGTAGCCGGTGGTCCATTTTTGCTTTGGCAATGCGGGTAAAAGTTCAATTTCGTTGTTGTGACTCTGGAGGAGCATTTCGCACATTGCGGCAGTAATTCCGAAATTACCATCCATTTGCATTGGTGGGTGATTTCCCAGGAGGTTTGGGAGGGTGTTATATTGTAAAAGGGAGCGGATCATTTCGTAGGCTTTTTCTGCATTGAGCAGTCTTGCCCATAGCGCGCAACGCCAAGCCCAAGCCCATTCGCGGCGGCTATCGCCACTTGTGCCTCTTGCCTGAAGAGAGACCTGCGCTGCTTTTGCCCAATCCGGGGTTTTTCTTACGGAGATTTGTTTGCCGGGATATACGGCAAACAGGTGCGAGGTGTGGCGGTGATTGTCGTTAGGGTCGTCTCTATCAACCATCCATTCTTGCAATTGTCCCCATCTGCCAATTTTTGGACCGAGCAATTTATCCCGCATTGAGGCTATTTTATTGCGATATTCAGGTTCAATATTGAGAACTGATGATATTTCCACAAAATTGTTGAACAATTCCCAGACAATCTGCTGGTCGTGAGAGACGCCATCTTCGCGCGGACCGTGTTCAGGCGACCAACCGTTTGGAACAACAAGCGTGCCATCGGGGAGTGTTTTTAGTCTATCTTCCCAAAACTCGCAAACCTCTTTTATCATTGGATAGGCAACTTCTTTGAGGAAGTTAGTGTCCTGCGTGAAGGCGTAATGTTCATAAAAGTGCAGGGCATACCAGGCGCTTGCGGGCAGGTTCCATTGCCAGCCGTGTCCGCCAAAGATGTTGTGCGATGTTCGTGCAGTCCAGCCTCTAACTTTTCCGAAGGCGTTTTGAGTAGCCTTCCGACTTGGTTCTCGCATAGCCATAACAAGGTCAAAAAAGGGAAGATGGCATTCTGAAATGTTTGCCACCTCGGCGGGCCAATAGTTCATTTCTATATTTATATTTGAATGGTAGTCCGAAGACCAGGGCGGGTTGTTGCTGTTGTTCCATAGACCTTGAAGGTTTGCCGGGAGTCCCGGACGGCGGGAGGAAGAAATAAGCAGATACCGACCGTATTGAAACAGGAGGGTTTCAAGTTCTGGATCGAAACCGTTGTTTTTATAGTTTTCAACACGCTTGTATGTGGGAATGGTATTAAGCGATGAATCGGATTTTCCAAGCCACAGCGAAACTCTGCCGAACAACTTTTGATAATCCGCAATATGTCGCGTATAAAGTTTTTGCCAGCTCATTTTTGAAGCCGAGTTTATTTGGTTTACTAATTTTTCATGCGGATGCGCGCCCTTCCACTGTTTTGAATAATCCATTACATAACTTGTGCCGGCTGCAAGGAGAATTAAAAGTTCGCTGCAATTATTGACGTAAATGCCGTTGGTTGTCGCGCTTAATTGAGCGCCGCGATTGACTGAGATTTTTGCTCGCGCCTCGTATTCAAGTCCGTTTGGCAATTTCCCTGAAAACAGGAGTGTATCTTTTTCCACTGATGTTTTTTCGTTGTGCGCCCCTTTTAATTCAATTAGCGCGGAGATGTTGTTTTTTGTTGAATTTCCTTTTCTTGCAGTAAATCTAATTACGATCACATTATCGGGATAACTTACAAAGACTTCTCTTTGAAACAGCGTGTTATTTTTGACGAAGCTTGTTGTAACCCTTGCTGTTGTCAGGTCAAGTTCGCGTCGGTAATTAGTAATTTGATTGGAAGTTGAAGGCTGGAGTTCGGTTATGAAGAGGCTGCCGAAGTTTTGATATGCGCCCATTGTTTTGTAATCGCCGGAAGGATTTTCATCGCCTGTCCAGAGTGAATCTTCGTTGAACTGGATTTCTTCTTTTTCAACGCCGCCATAGACCATACATCCCAATCTTCCATTGCCCAGCGGCAGCGCCTCTTCGGACCATTTCTTTGCCGGCTTATCAAACCAGATAACCAGATTGTTTTCTACGGCTAAACCAACTTTGGTGAATACCAGAAACGCAAATAAATAAAGAACTGGCGCTTTTTTAATATTTTTCATATTGACACAACTATTTTATTTCAGATTTTGTGAATGTTTGCAGATTCTATCTATAACGGGTTAATTATCAATAAAAAAGGATTATTTTTAACCTGTGGAATATTTTAAATTAGCCTTTGTTTTGATAATGGAAACCGTGAATGTAAAAATCCGAAATAGCAGAGTGATTATTTAGGGGTATTTCAGAATAAAAAAGATGGGGAATGGAATTTTCACACGCATTTCAGCAGGTATAAGAAGGTTGTTAAAGGATTTTTTCAATTTTTTTGAATGGTTTTAAAAATTAATTGTCTAATTTTTAAAACAAGCATTAATTAAACAAAATTATTGATTGACGAGGTTAATATTTTTGGATAAAAATAGTTGCGTAAAAGTTGCGAGAGGATAGAATTACAAAAAATGGGAAGATTTTATGAAAAGAATAATCACCATCTCGGTATGTGTCAGCGCTCTGGTTGTTATTAATTCGCGCGTCAATGCCCAGCCGGCGGATAAACCGTGGAGTGTTTCTGCGACGGTAAGGGGGTTTTACGATGACAATTATTTGACCCGGCATTCCAAGCCGATGGGTAAACGCGATAGCTGGGGGTTTGAAATAAGTCCTGAGGCAAAGGTATCAATCCAGCGGGAAATGACCACATTGGACGCCTCGTATCGCTATGGTATGAGGTATTATGAGGACAGGAGCAACAATCGGGCTGACCATAGTCATGAATTGAATCTTGGACTGAACCATACGTTCAGCGACCGATGCAAGCTGGCTTTTGAGGATAGTTTTGTTGTTGCCCAGGAACCGCAGGTATTGGAGCCGCTTGGTGGTGTTACTGTTCCATTGCGCACCGAAGGCAATAACATCCGAAACCGGGTCTCAACGGATTTCGCTTTTAAGGCGACAGAATCAATCGGAATTGAGCCGGGATATAGTTATTCCTATTTTGATTATGAGCAAACCGGTCCTCAAAGCCGTTCGGCTTTGTTAGACCGTCATGAACATCTTGGCTATTTGAATTTTCGCTGGATTAATATGCTTGAGAATACCGACGGTTTAATTGGGTATCAATTTGGGTATATTGATCATTATAGCAAAGACCTAATTCAATTGCCCGGCAGCGGTGCGTGGGTTTCGGCAGACCTTCGCGATAATTATTCACACTATGCTTATGTTGGATTGGAGCGGCGGTTTACTGAGCTATTCCGCGCAAGATTATTGGTTGGCGGTGAGTATACTAAATATCGGAAAGCCCGTAGTATTTTAGGACCGATTATTGGTGCGGTTGACGATGATTCTATCAACCCGTTTGTGGATGCCTCAGTTATTTATCAAGGCAAATATGGCGAATTTCAACTTGGTGTGAGGCACGCAAGAAGTCAGACAGACCTTGTGGTGCTGGATGCCGAAGCGACATCTGTCTATGGTTCGTTTAAGAAAGAGATTATCGGTAATCTCAAAGGCAGCATTACCGGTATGCATCAATTCTCGTCTTTTGAAGACCCGGCTGGTGTACTGGATAATCAGGATGAAGGATTCACGATGCTCGGTGTTAATCTGACCTATGAGATTAACAAGTTTGTATCTGCTGAAGTCGGTTATAACTATGACCTTCTGGCATCGGATGTTCCACTTCGGAGCTATCACAGAAATAGAGTTTACTGGGGGCTCCGGGGCACGTTTTAAAGATAATGATTTTTTAGATAATTGTTTAAGATTGATTTGAAGAGAAAAGGGGAGGCTTATGACAAACTGGTTTTTAAAGCCTCCCTTTTTATATGCAATTATTTATAGAATTTTTTGGAAATTTTGGGAGAGTGATAACATATTATTTGCTATAAAAATAAGATGGAAGCGACAGCAACAACAAAAGCGAGTTTTACGGCGCAACAACCGATTGAGAGCAAACTGCATTTTCTTGACTATTGGAGAATTATCAAGGTCAGAAAGAATGTAATTCTGCCGTTTTTTCTGCTTGTGGTGGTCACGGCAACGCTTGTGACCTATTTTATGCCTGAGACCTATTCAAGCACCGCGAGGATAGAGGTTGAGAAAGATATTCCGGATGTTGACACGTTTCAGATGCGTCAATATGCAATACAGCCATATGATCCGTTTTTCATTACGACTCAGTTTGAGATAATCCAATCAAAGACGATTCTTTATAAGGTTATAGAAAAATTGGATTTGAATACCCGATGGGCAAGGAGGCTTGGAGTTGATAGTTTGCGCACGGATGAAACTTTTCTTTTGTTGAAGCGACAATTAAAACTAAACCAGACGCGCAATACCAGTTTGATTGAGATTACGGTCTATATTGAAGGGGAAGAGAATAAGAATGAGGCTGCTGAAATTGCGAATGCGATTGCCGAAGAATATAAGAATTATCGGATAGAGACAAGACTTGAGACAACGCAAAGAGGTTTAAAAGCGCTTCAGGACGAGTTGAAACGGGTTGATGAGGAGGTGAAAGAGAAGGAAAAACTTGTTGAAAAGCTTCGTCAAGAACTTGATGTTGCTGAAATTGACCCGATGACCGGGAGGTCTTCTGGTTCGCTGGATGATGAAACATTAAGGAGAATGGAGGCGTTGCGAACCGAAGCCGAAGCGGATTATATCCAATGGCGGACTTTATATGAGCGTTTGACAAATATGACAAAGGCGGAGCTGAAACGCGCAGTTGTTCGGGCGAAAGAGGACCCGATCCTTGTCAACTTAATAGAACAACAAGCGCAGGCTGAACAGAAGAAGGCTTCGCTTGAGCCGGATGTAGGTTCTGAAAATGTTGAGCTTATCAGGGTAAACAAGCTTCTTGAGACAATCAACACCCAGATAGATGAGCAGCTTAATGGTTTATTAGAGGGTTTACAGGCAAAAGTTGCATCGTTTGAAGCCCGGTATTTAGAGTTGGACAAAAAGGTTAAAGAAGCTCGCAAAACGGCTATTGCGAACGCGGCGAAATACCGTCCATTCGTGTCGGCAAAGGAAGACCTTGAAACAACAAAGAACCTGCGGAATTCGCTTACATATCGGGTTTCTACCGAGATGTTAAATTTAAAGGTACCCTATTCTTCAATTGTAAAGATAGTGGACAGGGCTGAGCCGGGAAAAAAGCCGGTGTTGCCTAACAAGGTACTGAACATTTCGCTTGGGATTATATTTGGGCTAATACTTGGAATTGCTCTGGCATTCTTCATTGAGTA
>JBAMMJ010000032.1:6200-10355 GCA_039793825.1 Verrucomicrobiota bacterium
TGAGTATCTTGATACGAGTGTTAAGACGATTGACGATGTTGAACGCGCCTTGCAGGCGCCGGTGCTTGCTGTGATACCGCAGAATGTTGGATCGCTGCTTGACGAAGGTCCAGAAAGTTCTCATGCCGAAGCTTATCGCGTTTTAAGAACGAATATATTATTCACAAGGAAGAATCAAAACGCCAATACCCTGGCTGTAGTGAGCGCCGGGGCTGGCGAGGGTAAATCCACAACAATATTTAACCTTGCTGTAGTGTTTGCTCAAAACGGGAATCGGATTTTGCTTGTTGATTCAGATTTGCGAAGACCGAGTTTGCACAAAATATTGCGGGTTTCAAACTCGGTTGGATTAACGAATTATCTGCTGGGTCAAAACACTCTGGAAGAGGTAATTCAAACGACTCCTCTTGAAGGTCTTGATTTTTTGCCGAGCGGTAAATTGCCAAGCAGTTCAATGGGTATCCTAAGTTCGCCGAAGATGAAAGAACTTGTTGCAGAGTTAAAACAGAGATATGATTACGTATTTTTTGACTCGCCGCCGATTATGGGGGTGAGTGATGCTTCAATTCTGGCAAGTCTTGTTGAGATGACGATTCAGGTGATTCAGTATCGTCGTTATCCGCAGCCTATGACAATACGATGCAAACAGATGGTTGAGAAGGTGGGGGGTAACCTTGTGGGAATTGTATTAAACAATATTACGATGACATCTGACGCAAGTTACTATTATTACTACGGCGGTTATTACCACGATAGTTATAATAAGGTTGACGATGAGCAGATAATAAGGTCAAAATCTAATTCGGCTAAGGCGTCAAAGTCAAAAGATTCTAAAAAAGAGGACATTGAGATAAAGCAAAAATACTGATTTAATGGTTGTAAATTTTAATTATATTTCGTTATTTATAAGATGGTTATGAATAATAGGTTGTGGACAATGGAGAGAGGGTTAATCGGATTGGTTTTGCTCGGAGCAGTTTTACTGATTTGCGCGGGTTGCCAGACCGGCGGAGGTGGCGCGTCGGAGTCGGTTGAATCATATATTCCAAAAACAACCTATGAATATATTCAGCCTGACGACACTCTTGAGATCACGTTGATTCTGCCATCAACTTCAGCGACATCGCCTGTCCCGACTCAACCATTTGAGCAAAAGGTCAAGAGCGATGGGACAATAAATCTTTACTTGATTGGAGATGTGCAGGCTTCTGGCAAAACGCCAAAGGAACTTGAACAGATTATTCACGATAAGTATGTTCCAAAATATTATAAACGCGCCACGGTAACAATCCGTCAGATGAGCCGATTTTTCTATGTTGACGGTCAAGTGAGATTGCCCGGACGGTTTCCGCATATTGGCGAAATTACATTTACCGGGGCGATCGCTGCGGCTGGCGGTTTTACAGATTATGCAAATAAAAAATCAATCCGCATAATCAGGAGTGACGGCAAGGTACAGACTCTTGATTACAATAAAGTGATTAAGAATCCCAAGCTTGATGTGCCAATTTATCCGGGAGATAGAATCATCATTCCGAGGCGCTGGATGTAAGTTAACAATATGCTGAATGGCAGAACTACTTGTAATTTCCGGAAAACAAAGCGGTTTAAGTGTGGTGATAAGAAATTTTCCGTTCGTCTTCGGCAGGTCAAAGGAAGCGGATTTGCCGGCTGAAGAGGATGGTATCTTTGACAGGCATTTTCAGATAACCCATCTGCCGGGCGATGGTTATTATATTGAAACGTTTGAACCAGCACTCATTTCGGTAAACGATGTGTATGTTAATAAGGCAAGGCTCAAAAACGGCGATTTTATTCAGGCTGGCAATGTAAAACTCAGGTTCTGGCTTGCTAAGGTGGGACAAAAAAATTTCCGATTTTATGAGATATTAATCTGGTTGTGGCTTGTTCTTCTTACATTTGGGCAGGTTTTAATTATTTACATCCTGATCAGGACGACCGATTAAAAACATTTTTGACGGAGAAAGGCTGAGAATAATCAATTAAAATTAATGAATTGAAAGCCCTTTGCCAGTAAGGTATAAAAGATTCCCATTTATTCTGGCGGATGAAAAATTAAGGTTGCGGAGATAAATCTTTTGTGAAAATGTGGAATACGGGTTAAAGTAAGCAACTTGAAAAAGCGGGCAAAAGCAATTATTCTTTATTATTAATTTTTGAGATAAATAATATGCGGCGCGAGATTGGATATGGTTCTACGATAGAGGGCGATGTTGTAATAACCCGTCTGGATGCCGCTTTGAATTGGTTTCGGAAAAACTCTCTCTGGCCAATGCCGATGGGGCTTGCCTGCTGCGCGATTGAACTGATGGCTTCTGGCGCGAGTCGCTTTGATATAGCCCGTTTTGGTTCTGAAGTAATGAGGTTCTCGCCCAGACAATCCGACGTGATGATAGTTTCCGGGACGGTTACTTACAAGATGGCGCTTGTTGTGAAACGATTGTATGACCAGATGACAGAGCCAAAGTGGGTTATTGCGATGGGTGCCTGCGCTTCTACTGGGGGTATGTATCGCAGTTATGCAGTTTTGCAGGGAGTGGATAAAATTTTGCCAGTGGATGTGTATGTTTCAGGTTGTCCGCCCCGTCCAGAGGCGCTCCTTGACGCTTTAATAAAATTACAGGAAAAAGTATCGCGCCAGCCTGTAATCGCTAATTTGAAAAAGCCGGTTTGAAACATCTAAAATAATAAGTTGAAATGACCGCAATTGACCTTGCATTAAAATTGAAAGAGCAGTTCGGTGATTTAATCTCTGAGCCGATAGAATTTCGCGGCGAGATTACTGTGGTAGTAAAAGATGCAAACAGAATTAACGAGGTCTGCGCGTTTGCAAAGCAATCGCTGGGTTTTGATTATCTTGTTGATATTACGAGCGTTGATAATTACGGAGAGGAGCCGCGTTGGACGGTTGTGTATGAGCTCTTTGGTTATAGCCACCGATGTTATCTTCGGGTAAAGACAAACGTTTCCGAATCAATTTCAAGCCTGCCATCGGTTACAGGTGTATGGAGCACAGCCAACTGGCACGAGCGGGAAATTTACGATATGATGGGAATTAGGTTTGATGGACATCCGGATTTGCGCCGCATACTTATGTGGGAGGGGTATCCTTATTATCCTTTGCGAAAGGATTTTCCGCTTGAAGGAAAGCCCTCTGAGGTTCCTGGCATTGCCTTTACACAATCTGCGCCACTTGAGGGAGGTCCTTTTGTGACGGCTCCGGGCAAAAGTGCCTCAAAACGCGAACCGAGGTCAAGGTCGCCCAACAGCAACGGATGAGCCATATGCATAGGTTATCCGCAAGAGACAGAAAAACGATTGAGATGGCTCTCAGAGCAGGAAACAAAATGCAGGCTATCAGGTTGTATATGATTGCTGTGCCGGGGTCTACGATGAAAGAGGCTAAAGAAGAGGTGGAATCAATTTTAACAGGCATATACGTTGAGGAGATCGGGGCGCGTGGGCATATTCCGGAAGAGACCAACCACGGCAATCCGTTTACTTCAAAAGATTCTATAATGGGTGGGATTCCGTATATAGACAGGCTTCAAATTGCGGAAGAATTGTTTGAAGGAAACAAACACGAAGCGATAAAAATTTATAAGCGACTTCTTCCTGAAGTAGATGACAAAAAGGCTAAGAAAATTATAGAGCTTTATCAGGACGAACTCTATGCAGCATTTCCGAAACGATTTATCAGACCGATATCTAAAAGCGTAGCCATTAAACCGATTTATTTAGCTTTAATCGCGGTTGTTGTTATCACATTAATTATTACGGCAATTTATATTTTTATGTTGTGGTAATGATGGGCTTTGATTGCAATAGCAATAATAAAAACAATGCGGGAATGAAAAATGAGCGAATCTATGGAATTTCAGTTTCCTGATGCCGGCGGGCGTTTGAATCCGAATGCGACGGTATCGGGCGGTTTGGAGGATGGAAACAGTAGCGAGAACCCGGACTATCTTTCGGAGCGGATGACGCTTAATATGGGTCCGTCGCACCCGTCTACTCACGGTGTATTGAGAATTGTTTTAGAACTGGAGGGCGAGACAATTATTTCGGCGCGTCCTGAAATTGGGTATCTTCATCGTGGAGATGAAAAAATCGCCGAAAATATGACTTATACGC
>JBAMMJ010000032.1:10365-12119 GCA_039793825.1 Verrucomicrobiota bacterium
TACGCAATTTATTCCGTACACCGACCGTCTTGATTATCTTGCGCCGCTTGCAAATAATGTTGCTTACGCGCTGGCTGTTGAGAAATTGCTTGGCATTCAGGATAAATTAACTCCGCGGTGCCAGTATATCAGAGTAATTTGTTGCGAGCTGGCAAGGATATCTTCACACCTGCTCGGTATCGGTTCTTACGCAATGGACGTCGGGGCGATGACGGTGTTTTTGCTAACCTTTACCGAAAGGGAGAAAATATACGATTTGTGCGAAAGCCTGACCGGCGCGCGATTCACTACAAGTTATACCCGCATAGGCGGTCTTTCCAGAGATATCCCGCCTGGCTGGTGTGAGCGCTGCCAAAAATTCATTGACGAGGTGCTATTTAAGATTGATGAAGTTGAAACCTTATTAACTAAAAATAAAATCTGGATAGACCGAACTCGCGATGTTGGCGTAATACCCGCAGAGGTTGCCATTGATTATGGGCTGAGCGGACCGAATCTGCGCGGTAGCGGAATAGAGTTTGATTTAAGAAAGGCGCGACCGTATCTGGTGTATGACAGACTTGAATTTGATGTGCCGGTCGGTTCAGTGGGCGATTGTTATGACCGCTATCTTGTCAGGATTGAGGAGATGCGACAGAGCGCCAGAATAATTCGTCAATGCCTTGACCAGCTCCCCGGCGGTGCGGAGAATAAAAGCGGTGAACCGATAAATATTGACGATTATAAAATTGTTTTGCCGCCAAAGAAAAAAGTGCTCACGAGTATGGAGGAATTGATTCACCAGTTTATGCTCGTAACACAGGGGTTTAACGCGCCGGAGGGAGAAGTTTATTTTAGCGCCGAAAATCCAAAAGGCGAACTCGGTTTTTATATTAACAGCCGCGGCGGCGGCGCCCCGTACAGGTTAAAAATTCGTTCGCCGTCATTTGTTAATTTAAGTATTTTGCCGTGGTTATTGCCAAAGCATACAATAGCAGACGTTGTGGCGATACTTGGTTCGCTTGATTTTGTAATGGGAGAATGCGACAGATGAGCGATTATAGCAAATCAGACCAGAACAAAAAGAATTTATCAGTTACTGACCCGAAAGCGGCTGTAATATCGGTTGAGACTGCTCAAACCAGTTGCAAAAGAGGGACATTCTCGGTGTCGCCTGAACTTGAAGCAAAAGCCGAGGAGTATATATCTCACTATCCTCAAAAGCGGAGCGCATCTTTGATGATTTTGCACCTTTTGCAGGAACATTATAGATACATTAGCCCTGAAGCGCTTGAATGGGCGGCAAAAAAACTGGAGATTCAACCGATAAATCTATACGAGCTTGTGACCTTCTATCCGATGTTTCATCGGAAACCTGTGGGAAAATTTCACATTCGCATTTGCCGCACCTTGAGTTGCGCCATTGCTGGTTCGTATGAGTTGAGAAAGTTTCTGTGTGAAAAACTCGGTCTTAATCCGACTCTCCCGGGGGTTCAAACAACGTCAGATGGATTGTTTACTGTTGAGTTTGTTGAATGTCTCGCCTGTTGCGACAAAGCGCCGGTGGTTATGGTTAATGAAAAACTTTATGAAAAAGTGTCAAAAGAAGACCTCCAGAAATTAATAAGCGAATTGGAAGACAACGAGCCAGGCGCTGACAGAATTTAACTTGAGATTTCACCTGAGAAAACACTTCTTTCCTATGCCCGTGTTTTTTTTGAAATTAATCGGCTTAATTTTGATTTAAATCAATAATTTTTAGCAAAGTTATGGAG
>JBAMMJ010000033.1:0-7334 GCA_039793825.1 Verrucomicrobiota bacterium
AGCGGTGTTGCGCCTGCTTGCGCAGGCTTAACACCGCACTCCATATTACCGAATTCCATATATTTTGGAGAGCGGCGGCAGCGATGCCGCCGCTTATTTTTGTGATGATGGTTTTACCTCTGATCTGGTTATTGAGAGTAATAGTCGCTTATTGAGGGAATAGTAATGGGATAACAACATTAAGTTTGATTAGTCAAACAGGTCAAAGACGTCAAAATATGAGAGTAAAATTTTTATTATTTGATGAAGAAAAATTGGATAATAGTGATTTTGGTGGCATTATCAGGCAACATTTATTGTTGGGGAGAAAATATTACGACAACTGATGGGAGAAAATTTGATGGAAAAATAGGTATTGAAGATAAATATGTTATTGTTAAGGGTAAGGAGGAGACTAATAGGATTAATATTGAGGAGATCAGGAGTATAAAGTTCAGAGATATTATAAGAACGTATACTTTGATTCCTGAAGAGAGGCAGGGGATATCTGTGGTTATACGTCACGGTGTGCCGCTTGAGCAATCAACGAATGACGCGATAAATGGAATCAAAGGCGTTGGAATTCCACTTGGCAAAGTAGAAAAGATTGACGTTTCGTGGTTGAGCGACGCTGTAAGTGAAAATTATCCAGCAGATGATAACGGTGGGTTTGCCGGTGAAGTTGTCTGGGACTTGGGAGGTAATATCGGCGCCGAAGAGCGAGAATTAAAAGAAATATCGGTCTGGATAAGGTCTGATGATAAAGAACACTGCGACTATTCCGGGATGTTTGAAATCTCTGATGGCGGCAAGATATTTTTTCCGCTGGAAGGTTCATATACGAATGTTTATTTTTACGAATTATTCGGCAGGGGATTTTCGGGAACATTTAATAATGTGCGCTATTATTTTGAGCCCGGTGCCGTGAGCGGGTTCAGGTATTTAAAATTCAAGGCATTTCCGTCGTTGCGAAGTCATAGTGAATCGCGATTTGTTGAGTTAGATGTATTTGTGAACAGGATTAAGCCGTCGTATCCAAAGGTTGTTCAGGTCCAGTTGATTGATAAAACAACCTTGGTCGGGGTTCTAAAACAATTCAATTCGCGCGAGATAAATGTTGATGTTGAAAAGGTAGAGTTGAAGGTGCCATTGGTAAAAGTTGGCAAGGTTTTCTTCAAGAATTTTTTTAATGATAAAAATGAGGATAATAGCGAGAGAATAGGTGTTTTTTTAGACACCGGAGATTTCATTGAGGGCGAGGTAGAAGAGATAGACAATGACGTCGTAAAACTACATTCTATATTGCTTGGAGTTAAGAAATTAAGCATTAGATTAAACGTTACCGGGATAGTGTTTAGAAAGATTAAACAGGCGGATTATCGTGTTAAGGTATGTACGAAATATGGATCAGATATTTTGTGTGACTCAATAAGGCTTGAACAGGATAAGATTATTTTGAAATCCCGGCTGCTTGGGGAGATTGAATTTACATACGATAAGATAGGAGAAATTCAATTTGGGAAGCCGCGATAGCTGGAGGTTTGTGGTTTTAATAAGGTTTGCCTGATTGATCAGATATAGAACATTTTGAATTTTTCGCTTTCCTGGTCTAATAGCTGTTGAAAATTGATGCGGTCAAGGTCCTGGGCGAGTTTTTCTCTAACTTGTTTCCAGGCGTTTCGTAATTCTATTGGACAGCTCTGGTCTGAGATAGCGGGGATATCAATAATTTCGCCGTGTGTGGCGCGCACAATTTCTCCGAGGGTGATTTCCATAGGTGGTTTTGCCAGCATATAACCGCCTTCTTTGCCACGAATGCTTTTTACGATATTTCGGGATTTAAGTTCTATGAGGATCTGGACGAGGTATTTTGCCGGGATACCATTTTCCACCGCGATAGTCTCAACGCGTTGCGGCAAACCGGTTTGATAGTACCGGGCTAAACCCAGCACAGCTCTTGCAGCATAATCTGTTTTAACAGAGATTTTCACCGGTTATTAAGATGCCACTGCCAGTCGTTAAATTCAAATCCATAGTTTTGTAAAAAATGTTCCATTGGGGCTTTAACGTCAATAATTTTTGATTCAAACGGCTCTTTAAAGATCAATTGGGCTGCCCGGAGTGCGAGTTGTAATTGTGGTTTTGTAGATGCGTTGCCGTAGATTGAATCGCCGATGATAGGGTAGCCGAGCGTTGATAGATGAACGCGGATTTGGTGGGTTCTGCCGGTAAGCGGTTTTGCCTGTAGGAGGGCGCGGTGATTTTTAACTTTAAGCAGTTTAAAGTAAGTTTTGGCGGGTTTTCCGTTTAAAGGGTTGAGGATTGATTTATGGGATTCTTTTGATTGTGAAAGTGGCATATAACATAGTAGTTCCGACCAATTCGGAGGCGGTTCTACTATGGCTGCGTAAATTTTCTTAATGAGACCCTGAGAAAACAACCTGTTGTAGGCTTGAATTGCGCCCTGGTTTTTAACCAGTATGAGCAAGCCGGAGGTATCGGCATCAAGCCTGTGTAGGAATCTGATATATTTCAGGTTGCGGGAGCGCGCCCAGTAATCGCCGCAGGCGATAGATTTTTCGAGCGCGGTTTGAAGGTTACGGGAGGTATGTGTCCAGTGCGATGGGGCGAGGAGCCAGCTGGCAGGTTTATCAATGATGAGGATGGACCGGTTTTCAAAGAGGATCGGGATAACAATATTCGCAAAGGTTATTTCTATGTGGTCGGTTTTTTTCATCAGGATGAAAGAATGGATTGGTGGCTAATGACCTCCCAGACCTACGACCAGCACGACGAGATCAATGATGAAAAGCAGTACGATAGTTGTCTCAAGGATCAGCATCCATTGATTTAATTTGTCCTGATGAAGGAGTTGATAGATTTCGCCGACGGTTTTGATTTTCTCGTCAATTATTTTGTGCCAATCTGCAAGATGGAAGCGTGAGGCTATATTTTCGTAAATTTTTGCCAGGTGCCAGTCTCCGAAGAATTTGGTTATGTTGAGGAGTTCATCGTTAATTCGCGCCATATCTACGCGAATTTCACGCAAATCCCGCATCAGACTGCCGCTTCGGAGCAACGGTTGAGTATAAAGCTCGCGATAAGCCGAATCAATTGCTTCATCAAGGATGCGGTCGTAGGCTTCCAGTTCGGCTAACTGAAGGTTTGCGAGTTCCATAATGTAGATGATTTCATCAAAATCTTTCGGTTCGTCAACTACGAGCGCGGCATCCCAGTCAATTACGACAAGGTCGTTTTCGTAATAGGTGAGATATCGGGCGGTTGATTCATCAGATTCTTGTTTGGAGAGGATTGATTGGTCTGTTTCCTGGGTGAGCAATGAGGCTATCTGGCGGCGATGGGTTTTGAACCAGATTTCGGAATTCACAGGTTGCATTTGAGAATCTAATAACGGGCTATTTATGCAAAAGACTGTGTATGCTTCTTCATCCTGGAGTTTATTTACTGGTCTGATTGAATATTGTTTTAGTTCTTCGTAAATTTGATAAGCGAAGTTTTTAACTTCGTCATAAAGGGAACCGCTTTTAAGTTCAAGGTCGTGATAATTCACCAATTCGGAGAAGTGGTCAACCTCAAATGGGACGCGCACGGTAATGCTGATTGCTCCGATTTGAAAGAGTTTAACATTTCGTGAAATTTGCACCAGTCCGTGCGGACCGATTCTTTCTATTGGCGGGAATCTAACCATCTGAGAGCGATGAAGCAAGAGTTGTCTTGGGCTGCGGCGGCTTATATCAATGCCAAACTCTGATATGGGGCGACCGAGCAAAGTTTTTATACGGGAAGTTTCTAATTCATAGGCGATATCAAAGGCATAAATGTAAACAACCTCTCCGGTGTATTTCTTTTTATTGTTGGCCGGAGTGGTCTGACCCTGACTGCTGGTTTGAATTCTCTGGTCCATTACCCATCAACAATTTAAACCAGTATAAAATTAAAGTCTAATCAAAATCAGATATTGTTAGCCTATCAGGGCTTGGGCGATGTGGCAATATTGTTACTATTCCGGCGAATAATTATTTGCTGGTTGTCGTGAAAAGTTTTTCCTGGGCGGTGGATATTTTTTTATCCAATGAATCGGAGATGGCGGGGATAATTGATTTTAACCTTTCGCAAAGGCTGATTAACTGGCTCCATTGTTGGGTGGATTCAAGGATATTGATTGCATTGAGCGAAGCCTTTTTTACCCAGAAAGGGTCTGGCTGTTCATTAAGGTCTGGTTTTACATTTCTTGCGTAGATTATGTTTAAGTAATGGTCAAGCGCTTCTTTTAGCAGTGGTTCTTTGTCTTTAGCCAGTTTCAACGCTGCAAGTTTCTCAGCAATTGTGCCGAGGCCGACTTCTGCCTGACTGCGGAGCGTGATGTCGGCGTTTGAATCAATTACTTTTTGATAGAATTCTCTTGCGCGTTGGTAATTTTCCGGGTTTTCTGCGGCGAGCTGGAGGTAGCAATCGGCTATTCTGCCATAGGCGGCAAAGGCGATATTATTAGTAGGGAAAAGGTTTGGGATTTTGTTGAATACCACTATTGCTTCATTGAATTGTTGGGTTTTATTTGAGGGGTCTAAGCTGCCCTGTTCAATCAGGGTGTCGCCGAGCGCAAACCAGGCTTCAGCGAGCAATTCTGGCGGACATTTTTCGTCATTTATCAATGATCGGAAGTAGTCGGCGGCATCTTTGAATCCCTGTCGGGCAAAAGCGGTTTTGCCAGCCATCATTTTCGCCTGATAGGCGACGGCTGAATGTTGGAAGTTTGTATTTTGAAAAATTAGCTGGAATTGAGATTCTGCGTTTGTGTAGTCGTGGTGTCTGAAATAGAAAAGCCCGATCCAGAGCCGAGCAAGGGCTGCTAATTCGTTGGTTGGGTATTTTTGTATGAAATTTGTGAAGATTGAGACTGCGTTTCTTTCGCCTCCTGCGTGATAATGAACGACTGCGCGGTCAAATTCTGCTTGAGGATTGATTGAATTGGAGGAAAAGTTGGTGAACCACTTATCGTAATACACCGTTGCAGCGTTGAAATTGCCTTCTTTGATGTAAGATTTTGCGATAGCAAGGATTGCTTCTGAAACGAGCGGTGATGATTGGAATTTATTGATGAATGATTCAAGAAGTTCGCGCGCCTTTTGGGGCTTATCTATGCGGTTATAGGTTTGTCCCATTAATAACATACTTCTTGCTGAAAAATCGCTATCAGGATGCAACGATAGAAGTTTTGAAACGGATTGTTCGGCGGTATGCAGGTCTCCTGCGCTTATTGAGGCTCGCAATAATTGATACAGGGCTTGATCGATGAGCATATTTTTAATTTTTGGTTCGTTAATATAATTGGAAATTAACATATTATAGCTACGGATTGAGTTTGTATAATTATTCAATAAAAGTTCTACGTCGCCGAGTTTGAAAAGGGCAATTGCCTGGTCTTCGGAATGTGGGAGTTTTTCGGCTGCAAATTGAAAGGCGTCGCGGCTTGATTGGAAATCGCCCCCAAGCCATAGGCACCAGCCTCGTTGCAATTGCGCCTTTGGCAGGAACTGGCTTTTTGGGAAGTCGGCAGTAATTCGGTTAAAGTGGGTGTATGCTTGTTTAAGTAGGTTTGATTCGGCTGGGGTTGCTATTATGGTATCGTTGGTCCGCCATTTTTGGGTTGATAGCCAGTATTCTTTTAATCTGAACTCGCCTGCAGTCAGGAGGACTAAATCTAAAGTCGGCTCGTTGGTGTAAGTATTGGCATAATTTTCTAACAGGGTGGCGGCTGAGTTTAAGTCGTCCATTGCCGCTGATAATTCAATGATTTTTAACAGCGCAAATTTTCGTTGTTCATTGTTAAACAGGTTGATGTATTTATTCAATATTTCAATGGCATCTTTTTTTCTGTTCAGTTTATCATAGATTGACGACACCAGGATTGCCGACTGGGCGATGAATTGTTTTTGATTTGTTTTTTCTGCGATGAGGAATAAGTTTGTGGAGTACGATAAGGCTTCTGGAAGTTTTTGTGACTCAATGAATGCGCTGCATATCAGGTAGTGCCATCGCCATTGCAATTCCGGGGGTAACAGCTGGGGCGATAGGGATTTTAAGGTGGATTCAGCGCGCGAGAAATCTCCGAGTCGGATGTAAGTTTCGGCGAGCAAAAGGTTTGCGCGGGCAGATTGTTCAAGGTAATTGGTTTGATTTTTTGCGGTTGCGGAAAAGATTGAATTTGAGGAGGCAAGTATTTCAACGACGGTTTGAAACTGGTTAAGATGAAAGTGGCAGAGCGCCAGACGGTATGAGGCTTCCGCAATCCGTTTTGATTTCGGGAATTGGCTGATGATTTTGCGATATTTTTCAACTGCCGCTGTGTAATTGCTTAATGCGTATTGCGATTCGGCAATCCAGAATAGATATTCGTCGGCAAGGTTTCCGGCTTTATGGAAATTTTCTTCAAGCACAGCGATTGCGCCTGTGAAATTTTTTAATTTAAATCGGGCTTCAGCCTGCAAAAGGAGGGCTTCTGGAATGTGGCGAGAAGTTTGGAATGTAACAATGAATTCGTGAAACGCTTTGTCTGACTGTTCATAAAATCCGTCGTTGAAAAGGGCGGTGGCGGATTTGAAGGCGTTAGATTCCTGTTTTGCCTCCGACGCATTTAATTGCGAGCAGATATTAAGGCACACAAACAGCGCCGCAATCTGATATATGAGGATCGCGGATAATTTACTAACAAATTGTTTTATTCTATTTTGCGGCTCATCAGTCATAGGCATTCGCCCTGCTTTTTAATTTATCATACACCAGGTTGTAAGACACGTTTTAAATAAAATCCTGTATAACTTTTATCGCAAGAGGCTATTTCTTCTGGCGAGCCTTCCGCGACAACAAAGCCTCCATTTTCGCCCCCTTCGGGTCCGAGGTCAATTATCCAGTCGGCGCATTTAATGACGTCAAGGTTGTGTTCAATGACAATGAGGGTGTTGCCCATTGCGCGGAGTTTAAACAGGACTTCAAGAAGTTTAGATACATCGTGGAAATGGAGTCCGGTTGTTGGTTCATCAAGGATATATAAAGTTCTTCCGGTTGATTTACGGCTTAATTCTGCTGCTAATTTGAGTCTTTGCGATTCTCCGCCGCTCAGGGTTGTTCCTGATTGTCCTAATTTTAAATATCCCAGGCCGACCTCAGAGAGTGTGAGGCAGATTTCGTATATTTGTGGTATGGAGCGGAAGAATGTAACCGCTTCATCAATGGTTAAATTCAACACGTCGGCAATGTTCAAACCTTTATAATGAATTTCAAGGGTTTCGCGGTTATAACGTTTGCCGTTGCACGCCTCGCAGGTGACGTAAACG
>JBAMMJ010000033.1:7344-12088 GCA_039793825.1 Verrucomicrobiota bacterium
CGTAAACGGGGGGTAGAAAATGCATTTCAATTTTTATAAGACCGTCGCCCTGACATTTTTCGCAACGCCCGCCGCGCACGTTAAAACTGAATCGGCTTGCGTCGTAGCCGCGGATTTTTGCCGCTGGCAACTTTGCAAATAGATCGCGTATGTGATTAAACATACCGGTGTATGTGGCTGGATTGCTTCTGGGGGTCCTGCCGATCGGAGACTGGTCTATTACGATTACTTTGTCAATATTTTCTGTTCCGAGGATTTCTTTGTATTTGCCGGGCGGTTCTTTTGAGCCATAGAACATTCTGAACAGGGCTCGGCGGAGTGTTGTATCCACGAGCGTGCTTTTGCCCGAGCCGCTTACGCCGGTGACACAGGTTAAGGTGCCGAGCGGGATGTGGACGTTAATATTTTTTAAATTGTTTTCAGAAGCGCCGATTATCTGAAGCCAGCCCTTTTCCTGGCATGGTTTAATTCTTTTGAGCGGGATAGGAATTGAAAGTTCGCCGTTGAGGTATTTTGCCGTGAGCGAACGGGGATTTTTTAGGATATCTTCCAATGTTCCGCAGGCTACGACTTCTCCGCCGTTTACGCCTGCGCCAGGTCCGAGGTCAATGATGTAATCGGCGCTGCGGATAGTGTCTTCATCGTGTTCAACAACAATTACCGAGTTTCCAATATCTCGCAGGTTTTTCATTGTTTGGAGGAGCTTTTCGTTGTCGCGTTGATGAAGTCCAATGCTCGGTTCATCAAGTATATAGAGCACACCAACGAGTCCGGCTCCAATTTGCGTGGCGAGCCTGATTCTTTGCGCCTCGCCTCCAGAGAGTGTGCCGCTTTCTCTATCTAACGTTAAATAGCCCAGACCAACATTTTTCAAAAAACCAAGCCGCGCGCGGATTTCCTTGATAATGTCCGCCGCAATTTTTCTCTGGAACTCATTTATATTTAGATTTGCTAAAAATTCATCCGCTTTCTCAACCGACAGGGCGCAGAAATCCATAATTGATAGCCCCGGGACTTTTGGATTCAGTCGGTTTTCCGGGAGCGAGCCAGAGACATCAACCGAGCTTGTAAGCGTCACAGCGAGGATTTCTGGTTTTAGTCTTTTTCCATTGCAGGCGTCGCAGGGGTGTGGGTTCATAAAGGCTTTTAATTTATTTTTTGTGGATTCGCTCTGGCTTTCCTCATAGAGCCGATTTAGATTCGGGATTACCCCTTCAAACGGTTTTACCATTTTGGTTAATTTTCCCGCCCGCCAGTAGATAAATTCAATCTGCGTGTCACCTGAGCCGTATAGCAGGATGTTTTTGAAGGATTCAGGAAGGTTTTTATATGGTGTGTCAGTTCTTTGTTTGTAATGGGCTGCAACGCCTTTAAGCAGGCTCTGGTAATAGTTAGCCATCCGTTTATCTCCCTTTTTCCACGGCAGGATTGCGCCTTGTTCAAGGGATTTATTTTCATCTGGAACAATCAACGCCGGGTCAAAAACAAGTTTTTGTCCCAGACCATGGCAAACCGGGCAGGCGCCGAGCGGGGCATTGAATGAAAAATGTTTTGGCGTCACAGGCTCATAACTTTTCCCGGTTGCAGGGCTGAAAAGACGGGTTGAATATATGGCTTGATTCCAGTTTTTCGGATCGTCTGTCGGGTTCTGGTATAGGACTAAAAGTGTGCCTTTTCCCCATTTTAGCGCTGTCTCTACCGAATCGGAGAGTCTCGGTCTGATTCGGTCGTCTATTACGAGTCTGTCAACAACGACCTCAATTGTGTGTTTTTTATCAGGGTCAAGTTTTATTCTTGTGTTTATGGAGAGTTCATAAATGGCATCGTCAATGCGTGCCCTTACAAAGCCTTCGCGGGATAGCCGTTCAATAACGTCGCGGAATTCGCCTTTCTCTTCTTTTACGATTGGGGCGAGCAGAATGATTCTTGAACCGCTCGGTAGCGAAAGGATTTTGTCTGTGATATCTGTCGGGGTCATTGAGCTTATGGGCAATCCGCTTTCGGGGCAGTGTGGTTGGCCAATATGGGCATACAATAATCGGAGGTAGTCGTAAATTTCGGTTGTAGTTGCAATGATTGAGCGTGGGTTTGAGCCTGAGCTGCGTTGTTCAATCGCTATTGCTGGCGACAAACCATCAATGTAATCCACATCTGGTTTCTCCATCTGGTCCAGAAACTGGCGGGCGTAGGTTGAGAGAGATTCAACATATTTTCGCTGACCTTCGGCATAAATCGTGTCAAAAGCAAGCGAAGATTTTCCAGAGCCGCTAACACCGGTTATGACAACAAGTTTATCTCTCGGGATTTCAAGAGATATATTTTTCAAATTGTGCTGGCGCGCGCCGCCAATCCTTATAAATTCCTTTGCCATAACCTGAATGTCTATTTAACGTCTAAACAAACAATTTTATAACTTTAATTAGCGAATGCAAAGAGAAGATTTTTAGATGTCTTCGCAGAGCGTCAGGTGTTGTTTTGGAGCGATGTTTCATACGGTTTTGATATTTTTAAAACATTGATTCCCGCTTTGCTTTAAATTAATATCGCCCAAAATTTAAGAATAACTAAAAGGGGTTGTTGGACTTCGTTTCCATTGCAGCCAAAACGTATTGCCAATGATTAGCGGCTTAATAAAAATGAGTTTACTATTATAATAATCTGTGGATTAATTTGGTTAAATGTGGGATTTAATTAAAGAGTTTTTTCAGTTTGCTATAAAAGAAAAGAAGTGGTGGCTGATACCGATGTTTATTTTGTTGTTGATATTGAGCGCCCTTGTATTGTTAAGTTCTGGCTCGCCGCTTGCCCCTTTTATATACCCGCTATTTTAATGTTTGATGAAATTAAGTAGATAATTTCTTCTGAATAACCTCCTGTTCACACTGGACGATAATTTCATACATCTGGTCGGCGTCTTCTGCGGCGCGCAATGCTTCAAGCATATCGGAATTGCGCGCCATCATACATACCCGGGCGAGCGTGTGCAAATGGAGTTGGTCTTCTTTGCAGCAAATCAGGAAAAACAGGTCTGTTGGTTCGCCATCTGGGGCGCCAAAATAAATTTTTTGAACCGATCTGCCCAGAGTCACGAACGAGTTCAGAAACATATAAGGATGACGGGTGCGCGTGTGCAAAACGGCAATGCCGCCGGGCAACCCGGTTGAACACAACTCTTCGCGTGCTATGAGTTCTTTTGTCAGCTCCTCAACATCAGAAACAAGACCTGTCTTATCCGCAAGTTTTGCCATCTCTCTCAGGACGGAGGGTTTGGTCTTTGCCGTCAGGCGCGGAAAAATGAATTCTTTTTTTAAAAGCTCCGGCATTAAGGCTTCTAAAAAGGGTTGTTTCTTTGCCCTGTTGGCGGCGGTCTTGTGGTATCGGGTTAATTTATGACCTTCCATCCCGATGATTCGTTTTGAAGCCCAGTCGTCAATCTCGCCGCGTCTGAAAATAATCTTATCCCCCCTCTGCTCATAAGGGATTTCCCCGTTTTTAACGAGGGTTTTTAGTTCTGAAAGTTCAATGTCTAAATATGCCGCCGCTTCCTCTAAATTAAGTGTTCTAAATGGCATAAGACTATTTTTATCATAATATAGCCTGAATAAAAGCGATAATTTGTTCTTTTCTTGAAATTTGGGAATTGTTTTATAAGACTTTAACAAATGGTTTATCAACGAGAAATTCATTTAAATACCAGTGGACACGGCGAGATGCATAATCTGACCGCTCAGGTGATGAGTATTGTAAAAGACTCGGGCGTCCGTAACGGGATAGTGAATATATTTAACATCGGCAGCACGGCTGCGGTTGGCACGATTGAATTTGAATCCGGGCTTGCGCGAGACCTGCCGAATATCCTTGATAGATTGATTCCGCAATCGCTGGAATACGCGCATGAGCGGGCGTGGCACGATGGCAATGGCCATTCGCACCTTCAGGCGACGATGCTGGGACCTTCTTTAACCATACCGATTAAAAGCGGCGGACTTGTGTTGGGCACCTGGCAACAAATATTTCATATTGAGTGTGATATCAAACCGCGTTCCCGCACTGTTTTTGTTACGGTTATTGGCGATTGCTGATTAAATAAGGAGAACAGACGTCAAAAAATTGCCTTGATTATGCCAAAAAGTAGGGCATAATAATTTTGTTAGTGGCGTGGGGTCGTAGCTCATCTGGTAGAGCACCTCGTTCGCAACGAGGGGGTAGGCGGTTCGAATCCGCTCGGCTCCACCATTTTTCTTGAAAAGCATTAATTGGGTTTCATCCACAAATTTTTTCTGTCAAAGAACATTGCATTTTTTAAACAGTCTCATCCCATCTAACCCGGCGCGGGCGGCGCAATGTAAATCGTTGATTATAATTGACCAAATCCTGAAATTTCATATTATATCTCCACAAACTATCCTAATAATGTTATACGAATTTGCCATTGGAAATACACGTGTTTGGATAAATGATTTATTAAAGTAAAAATATGGCAAAAAATAATAATCACAAACTAAATTCCAACGGCAGGCCAATTGTTGATATGGGGATGTTGGAGAACTGGCTAAAAGACGCCGCGGATTTGTTGCGAGGGCGTGCGGATGGCTTGCATTACATTATTACTCTTCTTTTTTATAAACGGCTCTGTGATGTGTTTGATGATGAACTTAGAGAGGTAAGACAGGGTTTAGATCAACTTGACGAAAAGGAATTTCGTAAAATGGTTAAAGAAGCGGAGTTAACCCGTTTTTTTATT
>JBAMMJ010000034.1:0-5398 GCA_039793825.1 Verrucomicrobiota bacterium
TGCATCAACAATCGGTGGCAATTCCGATGCCTCCGGATCGGTTGCTGTTATTGTAACAACAGGAATTTGATTTGTCGGGGCGCGAACGTAAATTCTCACAGGAGCAGAATAAGCGCGCGCCTCCTGGTTATCAGTCGCTATCGCGCTCAATGTATATTCGCCGGCAGCAACATTAGTCCAGACAAAGATAAATGGATTTATAGGACGCATACTCTCAGGGTAATTGGTAATTATACAGAGCCTCTTGTTATTTGCCCAGAATTCCACTGTCTTTATAAAACCATCTTTGTCACTTGCCTCTGCGGAAATTATGACATTGGCAGGGGCGGTGAAAACCGAACCGTGTTCAGGTTTTGTGATAACAACCGAAGGAGGAGAGTTTGTGCTGTTAGATGCCGAGTCAAGAATTTTAACTGTGGCTTCGCTCGGTTGTCCGACAACATAACAGTCCGGTGGCGGCGGATAAATAGCAATGCAAACCGGCGGTTCAACCCTTATAACGACTGTTTCAGTATCTTCCTTTATGTTGTCGTAAATCGGTATGATTTCAAGGTTTGCCTCCCGTTGCCCTTGTGGTATCACAATATTGCCTGTCAACAACTGGTAATCAACGCCGTTTATAGCCGTTCCGCTCAAAGAGTAGTTAACATATAAAGGGAAGTTGGTGGGACCGGACCTGTGAAATCTCACCACTCCGTTATTTATCCGTTGCGGCATTCCCATACCGGGCGGTACCGGTGGAATCTCTTCAGCCTCTCCATCAACGACATATACCGAAACCACATCTCGTTCAGGCAGTTGTTGTTTGATCGTGATTAAAATCGGTTCGGATTCCGATTCTGTCCCAGCATTATCATACGCCCGCGCAGTTAATACAAATTCTCCTGCCGGCGGATTTTGCCATACAAAAGAAAACACGGTTTTTGTATTGTTTTCATTATAGACATAACCGAGGAGATTCTTGTTTGCAAAGAATCCAACTTTTTGAACAACCCCATCTTCATCTGTGGCTTCGGCTTTTATAACGATATTTGTCGGCAGCTGGAATATAGAGTCGTTAGTCGGCTGAATGATCGCAATTTTAGGAAGTTGATTAGTCTCGTTATCAAATATCCTCACATAAGCCCGGTATGCCATTATACCGTCAGGATTGATGTCAAATTTATAAGCAGTGCTTTCTTTGAGTGTCAAGATAACCGTCTCTGTCGGTTCTATAAGATTGTCATCTATTGGCGTAATCGTGATTATTGCAGAATCAGCTCCAGAGGGAATTGTAATTGAATCTGGAATTCTCTGGTAATCAACGCCATTGCTTGCAGTGCCGCTAATAGAATAAGCAATTGTCAACGGGTAAGTATTATCGCCGGTCCGATAAACTCTGAACGATGCGGTATCGTTGCCGGGTTCTGAGCCGGTTGGGTCTAAAGCATGTATTCCTACAAGGTATGGACCTGGGAAAGTTCCGCCTGAGGAGGTTTGTGAAAACACAAAAGATGCCATTACTGTTGTTAGGCAAATACATAGCCCAACACCTAAAAGAAATCGTGTTGCCTTCATATTCGTATAATTAACATTTACTATAGGCATAATATATACCAAAACCATTAATTATTCAATATTTTATTCAATATATAACAAACTTATAATCAATGAGTTAAGTATCGTTATAAAATGTGGAGATAATGATCCGGAAAAGGTGTTGGTGATTATTTACCAAATTTTGAAATTGATGGGAGATTTTACCCAGTTCATTGTAGTTCAGCGGTTATGCAAATTGACGCATAAGCCCGTTCCATAAACCGCCATTTTCGTATTGATTTATTTCTGCATTTGTTAACCACCAGGTTTTCCAGCCAAATAATTTTGCAGGCTCAATATCGTTCTGGATGCTATCGCCGACGATTAAGATTTCTTCTGGTTTTATTCCTTTTGAGTGGGCTCGGGTTGTCAGGATTTGGAAGACATATGGGTCTGGTTTGCTAAAGCCATATTTAAAGGAGAGAAACATAAGATCGCTATCAAAAGTTTCTATTCCAAAGCCGTATGTTTGCAACGTCACAGTGAGCTCTTTGAGGGTATATTTCTGACAATTTGAGGCGATCCCGATGATTATGTTTTTTTTAAGGAGAAACTTTAGAAATTCTGCTGTCTCTCTATTCATAGAGACAGAATGCCAGACCTGTGACTGGCGATAAAAAAATTCATCCGCGTGTTCATTTTTTAACGAATTCAATTCTGGCAGCGCAATTTTTAGAATTTCGTCCCATAGAATTTCAGGGTATTTTATTCCGCGAAGTCTGGCTTGAATATGTTGCTGGTGAATGAGCATATCGCATTGTTCAGTTAACTTTTGATACCCGAAAGGTGGCGGCGCGTGAAAAAATTCAAAATATAGATTCTGCCACAACTTTTCTGCTTCTTCAGGGGTTTGCCTTTCAACCTTCAGAAGCGTGTCGTAGATATCAAATATTACGGCTTTTATTTCCATTTCTAATAACTTTGTCTTGATTCCAGTAATAGTGGATAGATGAACTTCTCTGATAATTTTTGTTTAATAAAAGCGGTTAAAAGTTTATCGGCGACATTGGCTTTTGGTTTTGGTTTTGAATGGACGATTTTCCAGAAGTTTTTTGCATAAATATCAAGTGAAATCCACTTCAATGAGTTTTCTGTTATTCGTGTTAATTCAAGGGAGTTAGATGCGACCTTTTTCGCAAGAGGTTTAAGGAAAGGATTAATTTTGACGCATTGTTTGAAAGAATTCTGCGGTGAATGCGTCAGCGCCTCAAGTTGCGCTGAAAGAGTTAATCTGGCGAATGGAATTGGTTTCTGGACGAGCGGGGTTCTGACAATATCAGGGAGTTTTACATAATCTCTGAATTTGTTAGGGATTGCCGATAGCCAGTTTTCAAAAAGTAGTTTTTGTCTTTGCGATTCGGCATACCAGTTAAAAAGCGTTGGAGGTATTAGTATGTCGCGGTAGGATTGCGGGAATTCAAGACCGCATATTTTGAAATCTTTCTCAAGGTTTGGGAGTATTCGGGCAATGAGCGGACGTTTAAAGATTGCTGCCTCAATATAAGCCAGACCAAAGCCCTCTTGAATTGAGGTTAATAAAACCACCTCGCTCGCGGCATACATAGCAGGTATGTTGGGGAGTTCATTGTCTGATTTGTCAGTAACATTGTTAAGAGGATTGCTTAATATTCCTAATTTTAATTTCCATCTGTTTGTATTCGTTGCGTGGATTAACCTTGCTGCATAATCAAGTTCGTTTGAAGAACTTTCTTTTGCGGTTGTTATTAACCACGCGTCAGGACAAAACCAGTTTTTTAGCAACAGTCCTTCCGCAATATTTTTTCTCCGTAGCACGCGCGTCGGCATAAGCCAGACCTTCCCGTCGTCGCCTAATTGATTCCTTATCCATTTTTTAACCCTGAGGATTTCATTTGCTGAGGGCTTGCGTGGAATTTCAACAGGGTTCGGCAACCAGCCTGACTGCGCACCCAGAAACTTTTTTAACATCGCCGCATCCTGAAAATTTATGGCGCAGTGTTTAATAGTTGTTGATGCTGGGAAGGTGACTCTGGCAATGTGCTCAAGTGTGGCATATCCGCATTGTTGCATTTCTTCATATCTTTGCCATCTGTTTTCAAACCACCAATCGTGATGATGCGCGATTAGGGTTATTTCTTTTTTTATGGCGGCTTTAATGATTTCATCTGTTAAAATAAAGTTTCTGCCAAGAGCTGGATTATGAAACCAGATCAGGGAATTTTCTTTGGACAAGTTTTTAAAAAGTCTGTTTATGTCAGTGAGAATGTTTGATTTTAGTTCATCTGGCGTCAAACCCGATTCGGATGTGTACCCGAATGACGGTTGCGCGAATAATTGAAGTTCTATATGGAGCGGGTCAAGTTTTGCTTTGAATTGATCAAGCCAATTATCTGGTGGTTCTTCGCCAGTCGCAAGAATTACCCTGCAATTGCGTCGGAGTGTTTTGAGAATCTGCGGTGTTGCCAGTTCTATTACCCGACGAACCCCGCCGGGTCTGAGATGATAATGAATAATTACAAACGTAAAATCCATAATTTACACTCCTTCGCCAAACAGATTCGCCAATCTTGCGGCAAGTTTTCTTTTTGCCACGGTGTAAGAAAAGTATTTTAAACCAAGTTTGTAATTTGTTTCCGCCCATTCTTCTCTGAGATTTTTATCCTGAAGAATTGTTTTTACCTGTTCAACGATGCTATTGGTTACGAGGTTTGACATTTCAATAGTTTTGAAACCGAGCGGGTCAATATCGCGAGCATATACAGCGTAGGTGTTTACGACGATGGGTTTTCTGAAATAAATTGCTTCCAGGAACGCATTGCCAAATCCTTCATAATAACTTGGATAAGTTATGAGGTCGGCGTGGGGATAAACGTCAAACAGCGTGTAAATTTTCTTTCCATCGCTTCTGATAGCGCGGGATTCGCCAATTCTATCCGCTATAAACCTGACATCAATCCGAGCCTCTTCAATCCGTTCGCGAATCATTCTAAAATAAGCGCCTCCCTCGTCTGTTATTTGATGAGAGATTACAAGTTTTGCGCGCGGATCATTTAATTTTCTGACCAGTTCAATCGCATGCTCAATGCCTTTTCGCGCCACAACTCTTGTCGGTTGCAAAATCAAAATATCTTCAGGCGCCAGTCCGTCTTTGTTATAATCGTCAATTCCCGGCGGAGGGACCTCAAAGTTTAAAACATTCGGGATAATTGCCGATGGGATACCGATTCTGCGGGCAAGTTCTTTTTGAGCCATTGAATTTATTACCACATGTTCAATGCCGTGCAGGCTCGGTGGAAAAGAGGAGTGAAGATAATCATTTACCGCGCTCAAAGTGAATCGTTCTCTTTCCCAGTAAAAATCGTGATGATGTGCGATTGTGGGAATGCCAGTTTCGGCAATCACTTCTGTCATCGCAATGCCAAATGGTATATGCATTGGAAGCGATAGAATGTTTTCTGGCACCAACACCTCAATTTTGAACTTTTCTATAAATCGGTAAATTTCATTCTTCAATTCCTCTTTATATGCTGAGATTTCGTTAGTTATGCTGCGGTTTCTTTTAGTTGTTCCAAAGAGCATAGCCTGGAGTGTTATATTTCTTGGGTGATTAAAAAAGGCCGGGGGGTATAAATAGCTTGCTTCCGGCGGCGTGTCAAGGAGCCCGCCCATCCAGAAACATTGATGCCCCATTGAAGAAAGGATATATGCCCATTTCCGCGCCTCAAGGCTAACGCCGTCAGTGCCCTGAAATCGGGTAGAAACAAAGCCGATCCGACGTGGAGGTCCGCTGAATAATATACAGGTTTGCTCTTGTGTTTTAGTCTCTCTATTTATTGATTCG
>JBAMMJ010000034.1:5408-11993 GCA_039793825.1 Verrucomicrobiota bacterium
GTTTCGCTCATATATATGACAGAGAAATTAAAATCATAAAAAAGGAGGTAAATCAAAACTATTATTTTTTAAAGATGATAGCCTGAAATTAATGCCTGATTATATGATGGGTAATTTCAATTGCGCATTTATTTGATTGTCTTTGCATTATTCTGATATTTATTTTTAAAATAATTAGCGAATACTGAAAGGCAGGGTTAACTTTTTTAAGTTTAAAAGGTGAAAGTTAAGTTTTTACTTGGAGCTGCTGGAAGCGGAAAGACCTACAAGTGCCTTGAAGAGATAAAGAGCGAACTCAAGGCTTCGCCAGATGGGTTGCCATTGATTTTTGTTGCGCCAAAACAATTTACTTTTCAGCTTGAACGTCAGATTCTTGCCGATCCTGAAATTAAAGGATACACCCGGTTGTTCATATTTTCTTATGAACGGTTAGCTGATTTTATAATTTCTCACTTTTCTTCAAAACCGACCAATCCTATTTTGAGCGAGGAGGGGAGGGTAATGGTTTTAAGGTCTATCCTGTCAAAAATTGAGCCCTCTCTTAAAGCCTACGGTAGAAGCGTAAAATATGTTGGTTTTTCTTTGCAGTTGAGCCAGCTGTTGCATGAGCTTAAGTCATTTGGTATCACCCCGAATAAGCTCAAAAAAGGCGGGCAGAATCCGCGTCTTCCGATTGTATTGAGAAACAAATTGGAAGATTTAGCGTTGATTCTTGAAAATTACCAGCAATGGCTGAACGAACATAAATTATTTGACACCTCTAAACTGCTTGAAGTGGCGATTGAGGTGTTGTCCATAAATCGCAATATTGAAATTGGGGGACTATGGCTTGACGGGTTTGCCACGTTATCCGAGTTGCAGATAGAACTGCTTGCAAAACTTTTGCCAAAATGCCATCGTGCAACGCTTGCATTTTGCGTTGATGCCGATTCATATCAAACCAATAAATGGTTTTCCAAGGGTTTTACTGTTGGAACGTTTTTCTCAAAGTGCAAGAACAAAATAGAGGCTGAGGATGGATGCGAGGTAGAGGTGGAAATCCTCAAACCTTTGCAGAACCGATTTAATAAACAACCGGAACTTGCTCGCCTTGAAAAAGGCTGGGGAGATTTCTCGCCTGTTCAACAGCAGCAATTGGTAGATAACTTTCTGAAAAACGAATCAGAATGGTGGAATAACGGAGGGGTAAGGGTTGTTTCGTGTTCAAATCCGCTTGCTGAAATTGTTTTTGCCGCAAGAACTATTAGAGAATATGCGCGACGAGGTGGACGGTATCGCGAGATTGCCGTGCTGATGCGAAACCTGGATGATTATAATGACCTGATACGGCGGATTTTTTGTAATTATGAGATACCGTTTTTTATTGATAGGCGCGAATCAGTTTCTCACCATCCTGTTGCGGAGCTTATCCGCTACGCATTGAGGTTGGTTGCTTACAATTGGCGGAGCGAGGATTTATTTGGAGCGTTAAAACTGGGATTTGCTCCCGCGTCGGATTTTGAAATTGATTGGCTTGAGAATGAGGCTATTGCAAATGGATGGTCGGGAAAATTCTGGCAACTTCCGCTTCAATTAGATTCAACCCAATCCGACGAAGAGATTCGCAGGCTTGACGAATTATTGAATCGCGTCGTTGAACCGCTTGTTAAATTTGAAAAAATTCTAATTGGCAACGCTGATGGAGAAAAACCTAAACCCGCCGCAAAACATATTGTCAACGCGATAAAAAGACTTTTTGTAGATTGGAATGTGGAGAAACGATTAGATGAATGGCGCGATGAACTCATTGAATCAAAATTTCGTTCCTATTTGCCTCCTGCAATGCACCAGACAGTGATTGAGGAACTGGATAATTTGCTGAGTAATTTTGAACTGGCTTTTGGCGATGAAAACAGAGAACTTGCTGAGTGGATTCAGATAATAGAATCAGGGTTGAGCGGTTTGACAGTCGGTGTTATTCCGCCGTCTCTGGATCAGGTCTTAATTGGCGCTATTGACAGGTCCCGAAATCCTGAACTTAAACTCGTAATTGTCATCGGTCTTAACGAAGGCGTTTTTCCTAAAACGCCGAGTTTTTCACCGATTTTGAACGAAACAGAGCGCGCAATTCTTGCGGATGAAAACATTTATAATGGATTATCTCCGCAGATGCTTCTGGCGCTTGAATGGTATTATGGCTATATCGCCTGCACAAGACCGTCAAAATACTTAATCCTCACCTATCCAACATCCGATTGGTATGGCAATTGCCTGAATCCGTCGCCGTTCATAACGCATATCCAGAGGCTATTTCCGGGATTGCAAACGGAATATTTTTTCGGTGTTCCAAATTGGATATATGCGGAACATCCTTATGAATTGAGCGGAGTTATTGCAAGCGGCAGGTTGTCGGCTCTTGCCAAATATTTACCGTCAATTGAGCCGCTTATTACCCAATACTCCCAGAGATGGAATAAAGAGGATTCGCAGGTTGTGCCGGTTTATATTGTTGAATTGTTGTTTGGAGATTCCATTAAAACATCGGTAAGCGCTCTGGAGGATTATGCAAATTGCCCATTTAAATTTTTTGTCAGATATGTTCTGCGCGCCGAAGAGAGGATAGTTTATGAGGTCGATCCCAGACATATCGGAACTTTTCAGCACCTTGTACTGGAGCGATTCCATAAATCTGTGATTGAGGAAAAAAGGCAATGGCGAGATTTATCTCCGGAAGAAGCTGCCGAACGGATTGGCGATATCGCCGAAAAGACAATCCAGGAATACAATAATAAATTATTTCTGGCTAACCCCTCAAATTTATTTCAGGCGCGAGTGCTTGCGCAACGGCTAAAAGATTTTATCAAGGTTAACGTTGAATGGTTGAATAGAAGTTACAAATTTGACCCGACGCTTGTGGAAGTCGGTTTCGGGTATGAAGATTCTAATCTTCCGCCAATCACTATCAAGATTGATGACAGGCGACAGATATTGATTTGCGGCAGGATTGACAGGATAGACGTATACTCAGGAGCCGCTGATGTCCTTCCCTGCGTGGTGGTGGATTACAAATCCGGAGCAAAAAACATAGACCCGCTATTGCTTGCCAGTGGTGTGCAGCTGCAATTGCCGCTTTATTTAATTTTGCTTCGTCAAATTGATAGTTTCGGCAATATATTCGGGAATAAAAAGATTGTTCCGGTCGGGGTGTTTTACGCAAATTTGCGCGGAGACTTCAGGTCGGTGAAAAGCAGAGACGAACTCTATAAAGAGCCCGAAAAAGCGCGACGTCTCGCTTATCAATACCACGGCCGATTTAACGCTGATTATTTAGACCTGCTTGACAGCCGTCCGGATGGGGAAAACAGCGGTCAATTCAATTACAATATTACTAAAAACGGAAAGATGAATCCAAACTGCGTTGAACCCACGAATTCAATTTATTTTAACGCTCTGGAGCGAGAGATCACCGAATATGTTTCAACATACGGAAGGAAGATTTTCAGCGGAATATTTTCTATTGATCCGTGGAAGAAAAAGAACGGAGATTCCGCTTGCGACAACTGTTCATATAGCGGAATTTGCAGAATAGATTTTCTCAATCATAAGTGGAGAATCGTTAGATGTTGGACGGGCGAACAAAAATCAACCTGACAGTAGAACAACAGAATGCGGTGCAGGCAAATGGCGACGTGCTCATCGTGGCGGGCGCCGGGACCGGCAAAACAGCCACACTTGTCAGCCGTTGCGAAAAATTTATTTTTGATGAACAACAACCTGTGCCGATTAATCGCATTTTGTTGGTCACCTTTACCGAAGCCGCGGCGGCTGAAATGCGGCTTCGGATAAGAAAAAGAGTTGAAGATATTCTCTTCAGCTCGGCAGATAATTCCACCGCGCTTAAACAACTCGCCCTGCTGCCAGTGGCGCATATATCTACCTTGCACAGTTTTTGTTTCAATCTGGTAAGATTACATTTTAATAAACTCGGGCTTGATCCGCAGGTTTCAGTTATAGAAGAGGGCCAGGCAAGAGCCATCGCATTGAAGGTTCTGGATGAAATTTTCAATGAACACTATAGCGGGAATTCGGAATTTGACGAACGGGTGAAAAAACTAATCGCTGAACGGGCTCGCGGATGGGATGTGCCAATTCGGGAAATGGTTTTGAACATTTATTATTTTTCGCAATCTCTGCCAGATTCACGCCGCTGGTTGTCGCAACAATCAGAGATTTACAGTGATAAAAGACCGACGCACTGGGAAGAAATATTAACAAGTGAATTTCACATCTGGAGAGCCGAATGGAAAGCAAGACTTGCCTCTGCCAGAAGCGTTGAGAACATAGCAAGATGTTATTCGGCGTTAAATGAAATAGAAAATAGCGCCCATTTTTATCAGGTGCGCCAATATATAGACAAAATTAAAGACGCCTTAGAATCCAAATGGCAGCGCGGAACCGCAACGCTAAAAAGGGAGATATTAAATGAATTCGTAAAAGACATCAATTTCTTCCATTCAATATTGCCCGACGGAACGGAAAATGGTTCTGAAAATAACCCAATAAATGCCGACTGGCAATTGACCCGCGAACAGATTAAAACGCTTATAGAACTTGTTTTGGAATTTGAAGAAAAGTTTTCAGCGGCGAAACGGGAGATCAGCGTTGTTGATTTTAATGACCTTGAGCAGATGACCATAAAGTTGCTCATTGACGAGGACGAAAATCCAACGCCGCTCGCCAGAGAATTGCAGCAACAATATGAGCTGGTGTTTGTGGACGAATATCAGGACATCAACCCCGCGCAGCACGCAATAATATCAGCTATTTGCCGACAGGGCAAAAACGCAAACAGATTCATAGTCGGCGATGTAAAACAGAGTATCTACAGATTCCGACGAGCCAATCCACACATATTTCAAAAGCTGACAAAAGAATGGTCAAAATATCAAAAAGATAACAACAACCCGAACGGTGAAAAAAATGTGTTCTATCTTTCCAGGAATTTCAGAAGCCATCCCTCTATCTTAAATTTTGTCAATTCCCTCTTTTCAATAATAATGGTGGAACAGGTATGCGGAATTGAATACACAACCGATGTATATCTGGTTTCGGGATTGGACAATTATAAGAATGAGGAATTTAAAAATCAGGATGATTTGCGCGTTGAGTTGCATCTTATTTTGCAGGAGAACGACGAGGCGGTTGAAAATGGTGAGGATGAAGAAAACCCTGGAGAATACGAACCGACGGTGATTCAAAAAGAAGCGGCTTTAATCGCCGAACGTCTGAAGAAATTAAAAAGAAACGGTTTTTTAATTTTAGACAGGCAATCGGGCAAACATCGTCCTGTTGATTGGAAAGATATGGTGGTTTTGTTGCGCTCGCCCGCCACCCGCGCTGAGATTTACGCGCAGGAGTTTAATGCCCGCGGTGTCCCATTTGTTATTCCTTATGGCAACATCTTTAATGCCATTGAAACAAAAGATATAATTAACTTACTAAAACTCCTTGATAATCCGCTTCAAGATTTGCCACTTGCAGCTGTATTGCGATCGCCGCTGGTCGGATTTACTCTCGCGGAACTGGCTTTTTTGCGGTTTGCGTCAAAACATACAAGGCTCTGGACGGCGTTAAGAAGATTTCTCTCCTTAAAGGAGCAAATCCGTAAACAACTTGAAGAAAAATTTCCTGACACCGCCCAACGACAGGTTGTGATTGAAACTCTTGAAAGCGCCTACAAAAAAGGAATGCACTTTGTTGACTCCTACGAGAAGTGGCGAAAAATTGCCCGACAGGTATCGCTTTCTCATTGTTTAGAAACCATTTACGACGACACTCAGTATTGCGCGTGGTGTCTTGCTCAATCCGACGGCGTTCAAAAGCATTCAAATATTCAATTGTTATTAGAGATTACAAGACAATTTGACCCGCTCCAGAGGCAGGGACTCACGCGATTTTTACAATATATAGAGCAATGCCAGAATGCCGAAATAGAGATAGAACCGGCTGCAATTGAAGGTGAAAATGCCGTCAGACTGATGAGTATTCATCAATCAAAAGGGCTGGAATTTCCAGTGGTATGCGTAGCCGACCTTGGCAAGAGGTTTAATCTTCAAGACCTCAATTCCGACATAATTCTGGATGAGGAATTGGGTATTTGTCCGAAGGTTCATCCTCAAGACTTTTCGCAAAGTTATCCCAGCCCGGCATTCTGGGCGGCAAGACGGAGAAATTTACGGGAGACGATCGGCGAAGAGATTCGTCTGCTTTATGTAGCGACAACGCGCGCCTGCGACCTGTTGATATTGTCCGGCAGCGCTCCCAAAAAAACGATTGAAAAGTTGAAACTGAAATGTTCCACAAGAGCGATATTTCCTGAGGACATTTCAAGATGCGCCTATCCGTTGCAATGGATTTGCCTCTGGCTATGGTCATATTATTACAACCTTACCTGGAGTGATATGTATCTGGGCAAGCTAAAAGAGGTAAAACTCTACGTAGATAGTTTCAAATATTCAACTGAATCAGAAGCCGCTGAATCCGTCAAAAGTTGCCATATAGAGGTCTCCCCTGAGATGTCCGATGAGTTAGCCGAATTGAACGCCA
>JBAMMJ010000035.1:0-11945 GCA_039793825.1 Verrucomicrobiota bacterium
CACCTATTTATGAGTGGTTGGCAGTATATGACGCCTTCGGAATCGGTTCAGCCAATTACTAAATAATTTTGAAAAATCTTATTTTACCCAAAAGTGCCTTTTTTCCTGGAATGCTAATGATTCAGGATTAAGTTTATCTGCATTGTTATTTATTGTTGCTATGTAGATAGGATTTTGGTAGTTTGTTTTATATGAAAAAGTTGTTTCCAATTACTGGCATTTTGATTTTATTTTCATCGGTTGTTTTCAGCGCAGATAGCAGACCGAATATATTGTTTATTATGGCTGACGACCATGCGGCGCACGCAATAAGCGCTTATGGTAGCAAGGTTAATAAAACGCCGAACATAGATAGACTGGCAAAAGAGGGGATGAGGTTTGACGCCTGTTTTTGTGTTAATTCTATTTGCACGCCAAGCAGGGCGTCAATCCTGACGGGAAAATACAGTCATAAGAATGGAGTGCCGGTATTCAATACTTTTGACGGCTCGCAACCTACCGTGGCAAAGTATCTTCAGGCGGCTGGATATTATACCGGGATGATAGGCAAATGGCATTTAGGTAGTGAACCGACAGGATTTGACTACTGGATGGTTCTGCCCGGACAGGGCGCTTACTATGACCCTCTATTTTTAACCCAGCAGGGACGAAAAGTTATAAATGGTTACGTAACTGATATCATTACAGACCTGGCAATTGATTTTTTGAAAAATAGACCAAAAGATAAACCATTCTTTCTTATGTGTCATCACAAAGCGCCCCATAGAGCATGGATGCCGTCTGAAAAATATAAAGTAGAGTTTTCAAAAAAAGTTATACCTGAGCCACCGACTTTGTGGGACGATTATTCAACGCGCGCCGATCCGATCAAAAAATGCGAGCAAAAGGTGTTTTATAACTTAACCCGTCGCGATTTGAAACTTACTCCGCCGAAGGATCTTACGAAACAAGAACAAAATAAATGGCTAAACGAGGAGCCGACTTCGGTGGAAATTGAGGTTAGTGGGGAGAAAAAGGTTTTAACAGGCGATGAATTAAAGAAGTGGAAATACCAGCGGTATATGCAAGACTATCTTGCCTGCGTGCAATCGGTAGATGATAGTGTCGGTGCAATATTAGATTATCTGGATAAAGAAGGACTTGCAGATAATACCATAGTTATATATACGAGCGATCAGGGATTCTTTCTTGGAGATCACGGACTTTATGATAAACGATTTATGTATGAAGAATCTTTGCGGATGCCATTTATTTTAAGGTGGAAAAATGTTGTTAAGCCCGGCACGGTTGAAAAATCAATAATATTAAACATAGACTTTGCGCCAACATTTATGGATGTAGCGGGGGTAAAAATTCCTTCTGATATTCAGGGAAGAAGTTTCTTTCCTCTTTTGAAGGGAGAGCATCCGAAGGACTGGCGGACAGGTTTTTATTATCGTTATTATCACGACCCAGGTGACCACAACACCGCGGCGCATTACGGCATACGCACAACCACTCATAAATTGATTTATTACTGGAAGTTGGACCAATGGGAATGTTTTGACCTTCAAAACGATCCGCTTGAATTGAAAAATATTTATAACCAACCTGATAAACAACCTCTGATAAAACAATTAAAAGATGAACTTTATAGGTTGAAAAAAGAAGTGCAGGACAACGATGAATATGCATACGTGCAACCACCATCAGGAGTTGACTCCGTAACATTTCTAAAACCGGTAAAAATTGATCCATATTTAAAAAATGAGAAGAAAGAAAAACGATAACGAAATCGCCGGTATTGCGTTCTGCCAAACAAAATATGGAATCTTTATCGCTCATTTTTCATTGAATGGATTATTTGAATTACTATTTCCAGAAAAGAAAACAGAACATATTGTAATTGAACATCCGAAGGTTTATGTTTCATCCGAAATTCCTGATGACAGAGCTACGCTTATTTTTGAATGGGCTCGGCTAACCAATATCTTTTTGACTGATTATTTTGATAGAAAAAAGCCGGTATTTTTGGCTCCGTTAGATTTATCCGAAGGCACAGATTTTCAGAGGTTAGTGTGGGGCGAATTGAAGAAGATTAAATGGGGAGAAACTAAAACTTATGGCGAGCTGGCAAGAAAGATAGGTTATACAAATGCTGCACGGGCGGTTGGACTTGCCTGTGGCGCAAATCCAGTTCCGATAATTATCCCCTGTCATAGAGTAGTTGGGGTGAATGGACAATTAGGCGGATTCTCCGCTGGTTTGCGCTGGAAAAAATTATTGCTTAAAATTGAAAACGCGTTGGTTTAAGGAACCACAATTTTATAACTAAGAAGTGAAAGTAAAATTAATGGCAAGAATGCCAGATATATCATATAAAATAGTTTTTAAATTTATTGATTGCGCCTCGCTGTTATCGGATAAGTTGTGTTGATTATTAATTGGAAGAGTTTGTATATAACGGTAATAGGGCTTATTCCGGTGTTGCGTTGAGAATTAACTGAATACCTAAACGGTCTAAATTTAATTTATTTTACCATATAATCTTGCCTATTTTGATAAAAATATATTAAATATTTTATTGAATTAATCATTTATTGAATGTAGAATAAACTCATAAAGTCTAACTAAAAACAAATTAACGCCATAAATTGATTATGGAAATAACATTAGAACAGTTAAAACGCGCGATAGAAATAAAAGAGCAGATTGCGCGTCTTGAAAAGGAATTGGAAGAGATTCTTAAGGGCGTTGAACCGGCGCCGAAAAGAGGCAGACCTCCTGGAGCAACAGAAAAGAGAGGCAGACCAAAGAAGAGACAATTAAGTCCTGAAGCGCGCGCGCGAATCGCAGCGGCTCAAAAGGCGCGATGGGAAAAATTAAAATCCCAACAGCAATCTGAGCCTCAGGTTAGTTAATTTATAATATCAAAAACTATCGCTCAAGGATGAACCAATGGGGTTATTTAACTCTATTGGTTTAATTTTATTAAATAATTTGTGGCTGAAGAGACAAGAATAGATAAATGGTTGTGGGCGGTGAGGATATTCAAGACCCGCTCACAGGCGATAGAAGCGTGCAAAGCCGGTCATATAAAAATTAATGGAGTAAGTGTTAAACCATCGCATCAGGTAAAGATTGGAGAAGTAGTTATCATCCAGCGCGGAGAATTGGCAAGGACTATCAAAGTCATTGGCATAATTAGCCAGAGGGTGAGCGCAAAAGTAGCCGCTCAATATGTTGAGGATTTAACTCCGCCTGAAGAATATCAGAAACTAAAAGAGAAAAGGCAGTCTATGCCATATTATTTTGAACCCGGGTATGGAAGACCGACCAAGAGAGATAGACGAATGATGAAAAAATACGGTCTTCTCTGATTGTTAAACAGAATTTGCTAATATAGATATGAAATAAATACGAACCGGGTTACAATTTATAGCAATTTTAGATATTTCTGAACAATCTCAAATTATTTATAATTGATTACAAATAGTTTTATAATCCATTATTTTTTAGATGAATATTGAAAATCCGTTCTTTTTTCAATTAGTTATTAAGGATTCTGGCGTTATTAATGTGGTTATCTCTGGCGCCATCTCAAATTATTTAATTATAGAACGTTGTAAATTATAGTTTAATTTTGTCGGAATAGATAATTTGTTCAAAATGGATAAGTATTAATCGCGGCAAAGATGGAAATAGAATAAGAAGTGAAGCCATTAGATTGCGGTCAAAGTATCAGGATTAACGAGTTTAGATATTCTTCTTTTTTGAAACTGGTGAATTGATTTAACGCAGGTAATTAAAATTCTAAAAGTGTTTCTGGATAATATATGACCGCAATTATTTAAAATAATTTGCAAAATCAACATAGGGTTATTAATAATAAAACTTTGAGATTAGAGATGTTAACTTGAAGAATGAATTAGGATATAATAGATGGAAATTACGGTATTAGGAGCAGGCGCCTGGGGAACGACGTTGGCGAGACATCTTGCGAACAGCGGACAGAACGTTACACTCTGGGCGCACGAGCCATCTCGTTTTGAAGAGATACGGCGCAATGGTGAGAACCGTCGGTATTTACCCGGGGTGCCATTGCCGGCGGAGATTAGATTTGAAACCGATATTCATCGGGCGGTAGAAACAGCCCGGTGCGTTCTTGTTGCTGTGCCATCGCGAACCTTCAGGCAGATAGCGTCTAATCTTAAAGAGTATAAAGGGATTGCAATTAGCCTCACCAAAGGGATTGAGTATGATAGTTGTCTGACTATGAGCGGCATATTGGAGGAAGAGTCGCCGGAGGCAACGATTGCGACATTGTCAGGTCCATCAATTGCTCCGGAGGTTGCGCGCGGGATTCCGACGGCGGTTGTTGCGGCGAGCAAATGCAAGCAGGCGGCGGTGTTAGTCCAGAATCTTTTTCACGGCAATATATTGCGTGTTTATACGAGCGATGATGTTATTGGGGTTGAACTTGGCGGGGCTTTGAAAAATGTAATGGCGATTGCTGCAGGGGTTTGCGATGGTCTTGGATTTGGGGACAACTCAAAATCTGCATTATTGACCCGGTGTCTTGTAGAGATGCGACGGCTCGGGGTGGCTTGCGGGGCAAGGTCTGAAACGTTCAACGGCTTGAGTGGGCTTGGAGACCTTGCCGTGACCTTTTTTTCTAAATCCAGCAGGAACCGCACCTTTGGAGAAAGACTCGGCAAAGGGGAGTCGGTTCAGCAGATTTTGAATTCTATGGTTAATGTTGTAGAAGGGTACTTTACCGCAAAAGCCGCTTATAGACTTGCGCGAAAATTAAATGTCTATACTCCGATTATTGATGAAGTTTACGCGATGTTGTATGAAGGCAAATCGCCATATAACGCATTGATGTCTTTGATGAATAGGGACGGAAAGCCGGAAGATTGTGAATAAGTTTTTTTATTTTATTCCCCAAATTTGGTTATAATGGTTATTAAAAAATATTAATATTGGTCTGTTGGGGTTAATTTTATTTGTGAGTGTGGAACTGACAATACTTGGGAGTGGATCAAGTGGCAACGCTGCTTATCTGGAATGCGGCTGCGCAAAGATATTGATTGACGCCGGTTTATCGGGGAGGCAGATCAGGGAACGGTTGTTGCAGATCAGACGGTCGCCAGAGAATTTAACCGCGATTTTGATTTCACACGAACACACCGACCATATTCAGGGTTTAGCTATAATTGCGGCAAAGCTCGGCATCCCGGTGTATGCAACAAAACAGACCTGCAATTATATTCGGGAGCGGTTTCCGAATGAAAAATTTGATTTTCGGGTTTTTCAGTCGGACGCGAGTTTTGAGATAGGCGAATTCGGGATTGAGGTTTTCAACGTTCCGCACGATGGTCTTGATCCGGTTGGTTTTGCTATTCATACCGGTGACGGGAAGATAGGTTTTGTAACAGATATTGGTTGTGTGACCAGGTTGGTTGTAGAGAGGATTCGCGCGTCTCATATTCTTGTGGTGGAGGCTAATCACGATGTTCAAATGTTAAATAATGATCCACGTCGTCCATGGAGTCTGAAACAGCGGATTTTAAGCAGGCATGGGCACCTTTCAAATGAATCTGCCGCCGAACTTGTGGAACAGGCAATGTCCTCAGAATTGCAACATCTTATGCTTGCTCATCTGAGTCAGGATTGCAATAGACCAGAAATAGCGTTAAAGGTGGTGAAAAATAGGTTGCAACAAATCGGAGCCACAACCGTCAATGTGGCTTATGCGTTTCAAAATAGGGTTGCTCCGACAATAAAACTCAATAACGGTTCGGTTATCTCGGGAAATGGAGTATAAGCAGTTACGTGGAATGATTGACGCATTATGGTTGTAATAAAAACAATAGATTCTTTTGATCATCCATCGCTTATTCCGTATCGGACAATGAAAATGCAGCAAGACCATCACAATCAGGGTATTTTTGTTGCCGAAGGGGAAAAAATTGTAAGACGTTTGATTGAGACTGATTTTCGGATCATATCTGTGTTGTTGCCGGGAAAGTGGCTGGCAGAGTTCCAGAAATTGCTTGAACCGCGAACCGAGCTTATTGAGGTTTTTGTTGCTGAAAAAGAAGTTCTGGAGAGGTTAACAGGTTTTTCTATGTATCAGGGTATTCTTGCTGTGGCGCGGATTCCGAGGCCGTGGAGTCTTGAATCTGTAGTTGCTGCAAGTCGGTCTCCGCGTTTATTGGTAGCTACGGATGGGATCAATAATTCCGAAAATATGGGGATTCTTGTCCGTAATTGTGCAGCCTTTGGGACGCAAGCGCTTATTATCGGCGAGACAAGCAGCAGTCCGTATATGCGTCGGGCGGTGCGGACTTCAATGGGAACGATTTTTAAGCTTCCTTATGTGGAGTGCAACTGTCTTGCGTATACTTTGAGGCTTTTAAATAAGTGTGGCATCAAAACAGTTGCCGCGCATCCTCATTCAGAAAAGCGATATATATCGCAGGTTGATCTGACCGGGGATGTGTGCATAGTGTTTGGAAGCGAGGGCGAGGGGATTTCTTCGGAGGTTCTGGAGGCATGCGCTGAGTGGGCTGAAATTGAGATGTCGCCCGGGGTTGATTCCTTGAATGTTGGCAGTTCGGCTGCGGTAGTGCTATATGAGGTCTGGAGACAGAGATTTTTCTCAAAACGGCACAACTGATGGTGTTTTAAAGAGAGATAGACACGGTTAATAAGCGTGGCGGTATACAATCACTGTTTTTTTGTCCGCGGTTTTAGCAGGATTGCCTTCTTTGTGGTGCCTTCAACCTCAACGCTGTAAGTTTCCACCGTTGGATCGTCTTTTAGCGCGTTGTGGATGATGCGCCTGTCAAAGGCGTTCATTGGTTCAAGTTCAACAACATCGCCCCATTTTCTGACCTTTTCAGCGGCTTCTTTTGCCTTTCTGATGAGAGCCTCGCGCGCCTGTGCCCGATAGCCGGCGACGTCTATAATGACTTTTGGCGCTTCAACGTTTTGTTTGAACAGAATCCGATTTACGAGATATTGAAGTTCGGACAAGGTTTGACCCTGTCTGCCTATCAGGCGTCCGGCATCTTCGCTTTGAACGTCCAGCAACAAACCGTCTTCGGTTTGTTTTTCTTCAATCGTGGCGTTAAAGCCAAGAGAGGTCAAAATTTTTTCAAGGACTTCTTTCGGTGTTTCTGGCATATTATAAATCCAATTTAAGTTACTAGATATTCTTATTTATTTAAGATTTAAATGCAAGACCTGACATTCTTTTAAATTATTTCTTTTTTATGGCTTTTTTTGGTGGCGTTGGTGGTAATTGTGGTTCATCAGTATTTTTTGTTTTGGTCAGTTTCATCTGGGCGATGGTCAAAAGGTTTTGAACTGTCCAGTAGAGCGTTAAGCCGGATGACATATTATAGAGGAATACCATAAACATTAAGGGCATATATTTAAGGATTTTCTGCTGCATAGGGTCAGTGCCCGGGGCTGTTGGGGTCAGCCTGCTTTGCCAGAGCATCGTGAGACCCATAATGACCGGGATTGGGTTGATTGGGAAACCGAGTATCACCGCAACGGTATCAGGCCGCGAGAGGTCTGTTGCCCATAAGAACCTTGCTCCGCGCAATTCTATGGCGGTTTGTATCATTGCGTAGAAGCCGATGAATACCGGAATTTGAATCAACATCGGAAGGCAGCCACCTAACGGATTTACCCGATGTTCCTTCATAAACTCCATTAGTTTCTGATTCATCTTTTGCGGGTCGTCTTTGTATTTTTCCTGTATTTCCTTCATTTTTGGCTGCAGCGCAGACATTCGTTTCATTGAACGGGTGCTTGCCTGTGTCAGTGGCCAGAAGAGGATTTTGATGATAATTGTAATTGCGATTATGCACAAGCCGTAGGAGAGTTTGAAAGTGTCGTGGATCCAGTTCATTGAAAGCAGGAGACCTTTTGCAAAGAATCCTGTGAACCTTCCGCCGAGCACGTTGTTGAAACCCATTATTTCATCAAGTTTATTGTTTTCAGCAAAGGCGATATCGGAGAGAGTTCGGTATTCCTTTGGTCCGGCATATAGGAGGAATTTTCTATCTGCAAATCGGTTTGTCGGGTCTGTGCCAAGGATTGCCGCCGGGAAGACCAATGCAGTTTGCAAGCCAAACGGCGTCATATTTACCCGCTGATATTGTTCAACTTCCTGTTGTGTGGGCGGGGGACGTTGAATCTTTGTTACATATAGCTGGCGGGCTGGATGGCGTGTCATAACAGCGATTGCAAAAAACTGGTTATGTGCTGCCGACCAGAGCAAGTTTCCCTGTTTACTCTCGTAGTGGGTGAGCGGGGCGCGCATACTGCAACCGCCACCGATAAAAGCCGAGGACGTTTCACGGTAAACATCGCCGCTATCATAATAATAAAAGCCGAGCATTGTTTCGTTATCATAGGCGCCCATTGGCGTTGCTGTGCCGGCGATTAAAAGTTGCGGCGGAACCGGCATTGGCTGGGCAGAGGTGTTTTCAAATCTGATTTCCACCCGCATAAGGTAGTTGCTTTCGGGTTTAAAGCCTTTGATGATTCGCAGACCGTTGGTTAATTGTTTTTCGGCAATTACGATATTACCTTCGCGTCGCAGATTGTAGACACCGTCTTCAAATGAATATTTTTCTCCTGTAATCGCGAAAACAGGTAGCGGCGCGTTGTAATTTAATTTGGCTAAGTCGTGTGTTGCGTTTTTACTTTTAGTGGTTTTATCAACGGTTTGAGGATAATGTTTTAATTCAACATATTTTAAACCGCCGCCAAAGGAAGTGAAAACGTAGCGGGCTTTGTCGGTTTCAAGGATTTCTAATTTTTCAGGGATATTTGGCGGAATTGGGAGCGCGGTTGCCTGTTCAGGAGATGAATAAGGCGAGGGTAAGTGTTGTTGGGTGAGATTTGTTGGCGCTGGGGTTGACGCTGCTGTGTTCGTGAACTGGTTTGTCAAGTTGGAAACGAGATTTGTGGACATAGGGACTGGCTTTGGTGGCCAGAGCTTGTTTACAAGCGGGAACCACAACAGTATAAGGAGCGTGGTTATTATAACGATTATTATTGATTTTTTGTCCATTTATCTGTTGGTTTTAGTTAAATAGTTAGAGGTTAATTTTTTTGGAGGCACAGGGTCGTAGCCGCAGCCGCCGAATGGATGGCATCTAAATATTCTTTTAGCGGCAAGCCAGACCCCTTTTATTGCCCCGTGAATTTGAATTGCCTCAATCGCGTATTGGGAACAGGACGGTTCATATCTGCATCCGCCTTGCGGCGCAAGGATAAAGCCGAGCGCCGGCGAGATGAACCGCCGATAAATTTTTATCACATACACTAATATATACTGTGCTATATTCATTCAGGAGCGACGATTTTACTATATTCTGTCAAGAGCGTTTCTTAAGAGTCCTGCTTTTTTAAGCGCTTTTAAAAAATCTTGTTCTACATCCTGAAACTTTAAACCCTTAATAGAATCGCGGGCGACAAGCACAATCTCCGCCGGCTGGACGAGGTCGTGTTGATGAACTCTAAAGACCTCGCGCAAAAGCCGTCGGCACCTGTTTCTTTCTACAGGTGAACCCAACCTGCGCGAGGTAACGACCCCAATTTTGCTTTGCGAACCTTCCGGGAGCGCAATCCAATTTAGTATCAGACACCCGCAGACTATCCGTTGTCCCTTTTCCCGAAGGCGCTTAAAATCGCTGCTATGTTTTAGACGTATACTTTTAGGTAGTTTAAGTCTTTTTTTGCCTTCGGTCATTAAATCCTTTATAAAAAGGGCTGTCAAACGGCGATTTGATTAAATTTTATACGGGCGTTAGTCGCTTTCTGCCTTTGCGCCTGCGGTTTTTCAATACCTTGCGTCCGCCTTTTGAACGGCTTCTTGCAAGGAATCCATATTGACGTTTTCGTCTTACCTTTGATGGTTGATATGTCCGTTTCATATTCTTTATTAGATTTAATCAATTTGGCGACAGATTTTTGTCTCCAAAATCAAGGTTATTCGCTAATTAATTGAGCTCAACTAACTTCTTTCCTCTATTATATTAGAGACCTAAATAATCAACAAAATAGAACTTTAAAAATTATCAGTCTATTTTAATATGTCAAGAGAAGACGCATTTTGGACTGCCATTCATTGAATCCTTAAAGACAGGTTGCGGATGTTGCATCGTTGTCGGGCGGATTTAGAAATGTTGATAAAAACTGTATAAACGTTAGTTTGATTGGTTTTTGCGGATGGGCTATGAGGTGGGCGTTGCGCTCATTTGAGGAATTTAAATTGGGCGTGCGGAATTAAAATTTCACAATCCTGTTAATGATTCAGGCTTTACATATCGTTAAATCTTTGCAAGGCTTAATCCTGTTATGCAAAGGTTGAATTTTATTATACTGGTTTGTTTAGCCGGTCTATTCGGGACGGGCTGCACGACTATTACAAACCTTACGCCTTCTCAATTGCCGAGAGACCCGAGCGGTATGTATAAAGTTGAAGCGGCATGGAAGACTCACCAGCAAACTATCCGCGAAAACACGATAAAAGCGTTTGTAATGATTGGTCCGAATTTTTATCCGATGGAGCGGACGCCATTAATGACGAATCGCTGGGAGGGCGTAATCCCGGTGCCGGCTGACCAGGATTCGGTTTATTACAGATTTAAGTTTGAGTATATGGTCAACGCAATTCCTTCGCCATATCCGGACAGCAAATTATCTCCTGAATATAAGCTGAAAATCGTTGATCAGAAAAAGTAGTTCAGGGCTCGGGTTAATCTTATTGGCGTCTTTGCCGAAAGGGGGCGCTGCCGACGATTTGCTTGATATAGAATCGGTATTAATCTAATTTATATCTATGCGTTTGGAGAAGATAATTAAAGTAACGGCATTATTAGCCTTTTTATATATTAACGGCATCTGTCAGTCACCGACGCCAACTCCTGTAGTCCCGCCTCAACAACCTCAAATACCGACTTTTGTTCCGACAAATGTTCTGGCGTTTGACGCCGAGGCGAAAGAATACAATGCAAAGCCGGGGGAGGTTGATATACCGTTTTCGTTTTATGTGACAAATGTATCCAGCGGCGATGTTGTGGTTCAAAGCGTGCATACATCCTGCGGTTGCACTATTGCTCAATTGCCGTCAATGCCGTGGAGGCTTGGACCCGGAGACCACGGCGAGATTAAGGTTAAAATGGATGTAAGAGGGAAAACCGGGCAGATTACAAAGACCATTAGCCTGAACACGACTCATGGCTTAAAAATATTGTCAGCCACTGCCAAAGTGCCGTTTCCGGATATGACTACAACCACACCAGAGGAGCGCGAGCGGAATCAACTTATTGCGCGCGCGAACAGACAGGCTGTGTTTCGCGGCGAATGCGCCCGCTGCCACGCCGCGCCGGCTTCTGGGAAAATGGGGGAGCAATTGTACAAAGCCACCTGTGCTATCTGCCACGACGCCGAACACAGGGCAAGTATGGTGCCGGATTTGCGAAATCCAAAACGCCCCGCTACTCGGGATTACTGGGCACAGATAATTATGTACGGGAAAAAGGATAGTTTGATGCCAGCGTTTTCAATCGCAAATGGCGGCATTTTAAATGATGAACAAATTTTCTCTCTGGTTGAGTATATGGTTGGACCGTTTCAAAAATCTTTGCCGCCTAATAATACCGCTACTAAGTGAAAGCAATTTAAAATCATTAAAAACCTTATCTTATAATATTAAATGAGCAGAGGCTTGTTTATTACATTTGAAGGAACAGAAGGCTGCGGCAAGACCACTCAGATTAAGTTGCTTGCAAACCGGATTGAATCTGAATTTGACGTTCCGATAATAGTTTTGCGCGAACCCGGCGGCACACCTATTGGAGAAGAAATTCGGTATATATTAAAACACAGTCCAGATAACGTTGCGATGACCCCGGAGGCAGAACTTCTTTTAA
>JBAMMJ010000036.1:0-19434 GCA_039793825.1 Verrucomicrobiota bacterium
TTGCACCCATTTTATGGGTGCGTCATTGAGAAAAAATAGAAAAAATGGTGGAGGCGAGGGGAGTCGAACCCCTGTCCCCGGCAGATTTGCCAGTCGCGACTACATGCTTATCCGGGATTAAGTCTCGGTTGCCTGAACTTTTCCCGGCTAAGTTTAGACAACCCAACCAACAGCAATAATTTCAGACGAACGCGCTGTGGCTCCACGTTCATCCTAACCGGCTGCCGCGTTCTTCCACCGTAGCCGGTGTCCAGTGGAGAACGTCGCGGACTAATTAAGCCGCGAGAGCCAATTCTTCGTTGGCGTTTTTTTTTTGATCCGATGATTTACGAGGCCAACGGATCATCCTCGGCATGCCGCTTCTGGCGCCTCTTCCGGGTCGAAACCGGAACGCCCCCACGGCGGCTATTTCAAACAGCTCTGTTTTTAATATAATCCAATGAAAGGTTTTGACAAGCGGTTAAGGCGTAAATATTGAAAAGAGGTTCATTACCCAGATTGTTTGACAATTCATTCTTAAGTAAAACTTAACAATATCTCCCTTTATTCAAGCTATAGCTTTGACGAGAATTTTAATTACTTTGAATTTTTATCTTCAGTCCTTCTAATCATTCAACAGGACGGAGACATAATCAGGCTAAAATTTGATTTAAGAAATTTAATAAGGTGATTTTAATCGCTTTTTTCGTCCTAAAAGGTTTTGCATTATTATTTGAAAATTATGGATTTTAATAAATTTTATGAATATAAAAATTAAGGAAAACGAAATTCTGGAAACTGAATAGTATTTACATCATAAAATATATTAATAATTAAACTGGAAATGACATTGCGATGTGTATATAAATTATTAAAAAGTCTTGGGATTGACAGGTTAAAATTTTTTTGTAAAAAAATGCATATCATTAGTTGACATTATTAAAATTTTTTATATAACTGTTAAAATGCAAATAGAGAGTTTTAAAGTTTTTTGTGATCTTGCTGAAACAGAGAGTTTTACCAAAGCGGCGCAAATTAATGGTATTACGCAATCTGCCGTGAGTCAACAGATAAGCGCTCTTGAGAGGGAATTTAAATCGCTACTGATTGAAAGGAGCAAAAAGAGGTTCAGGCTAACGCAAGAAGGCGAGATTTTATACGAATATGCCAAGCAGATAATTCAAACATACGACGCGCTTCAAAGCAAGATTCAAGAGATAAAAGAGATAATTTCTGGAACCATAAGGATAGCAACGATTTACAGTATTGGATTGCACGAGTTGCCACCTTATATAAAGAAGTTTTTAAAGGCGTATCCGACGGTGAATGTCCACGTAGAGTATCGGCGCGCAAATCAGGTTTATGAGGATGTAATTAGCAATGTAGTTGATCTTGGTCTGGTTGCGTATCCTGTTCGGGATGCGAAGCTTGAAATTATTCCGTTCAGGAAAGACGAAATGGTCTTAATCTGCAATCCACAGCACCCGCTGGCAAAACAAAAATCAATAAAAATAAAAGAGATAAGCGGTCAGAAATTTATTGGTTTTGAGCCTGATATACCGACAAGAAGGGCTACTGACCGCATTTTGCGGGAGAATGATGTTAATGTTCAGATAGTAATGGAATTTGACAATATTGAGACGGTGAAACGCGCGGTTGAGATTGATATGGGGGTGGCTATTGTGCCTGAAAGCACGATAACGCAAGAGATTGCAAAACAGACTCTTGCCGCGGTAAAAATTTCTGATATTGAGTTTTATCGTCCGCTCGCGGTGATATATAAAAGAAACAAGGTATTATCGCCTGCAATGAAGCAGTTCATAAATATTCTAAAATCTGAATCAAACAATAATTAAAGGCAAGAGGCGCGCGGTAAATTTTTACCGGCATAGTTTAGTCATAACTCTTATTTCAAGTTTTCCGGGTTTAATCCTTTTAAATCGGCAGGGACGAAGAGCCCGTCTTTTCTTATTAACTCGCCATCAAACCATACCTCTCCCCCGCCCCATTCAGGACGTTGAATCAAGACCATATCCCAGTGTATTGCCGAGCGGTTTCCGTTGTCAGCAATTTTATAAGCCTGACCGGGGGTCAGGTGAAGTGAGCCTGAGATTTTTTCATCAAACAAAATATCGCACATCGGATTCTCAATGTAAGGGTTAAAACCGAGTGAGAATTCGCCTAAATAGCGCGCGCCCGGGTCTGTATCAAGTATTTCGTTTAGTTTTTTCTCATTTGAACCAGTTGCCTTGATTATTTTGCCGTTTTTGAATTCCAGCCGTATGTTTTCAAACTTAACCCCGGAGTAGATTGTTGGAGTATTGAATTGGACGACGCCGTTTACCGAATTTTTTATTGGACAACTAAAAACCTCACCATCAGGGATATTTAATTTACCATCGCAGGCTTTTGCGCCGATGCCTTTTATGCTGAATTTGAGGTCTGTTCCAGGTCCGAGTATGTGGACTTTGTCTGCGTTTTTCATCCTCTTAACCAATGGTTGCATCGCTTTAGCCATTTTTGGGTAATCCATTGTGCATACTCTGAAGAAGAAGTCTTCAAAGGCTTCGGTGCTCATATTTGCTGCCTGCGCCATTGAAGGGGTTGGCCAGCGCAGCACCACCCAGCGGGTCTTATTTACCCGATAATCCAGGACCGGTTTGAGCGTTCTGGAATAAAGTTGCATCTTTTCTGTCGGCACATCGGAAGTCTCGCTTGAGTTCCAACTTCCCCTTACAGCGATGTATGCCTGAACTTTGCGCATTCTGAATAATTCAACCTCTTTTACCAAAGACGAATGCGCATGGTTTGTGCCGATGATAATCTCCCTGTTTATCCTGCTGTGACGAACCTCCACCAGCGGGATAGCGCCAGAGGAACGAGCGGCGCGGATAAGCTGGAGCGTAAAATCGTCCGGGGTATCCATTGAATCAATCAATACGCGTTCGCCTTTTTTAAGCGCGCAACAATAGTCAACAAGCAATTTGCTTAACTTTTCGTATCTCGGGTCGTTCATATAATCAATGTTTTTTCCTTATTTTTTATCACGAGTTTTTGATTTTGCCGGAACAACCTTTCTGGATAAAGGGCTCGGTTCAATTTTTCTTAACTGCTTTTCAAATTTTTGGGTTTCTGCTCTCAATAAAGCCTCGGCAGACCATCCTCGCGAATGCGCTATTTGAACAAGAGCGAGCAACCTTCTTGCGATCCGCTTTTTATCACATCGCGTTTGTTCATCATCAAGCAGTTCAACATCAATCCCTGCCCGTTTTGCCTTTTTAAATATTTTCTCGGCATACATCAAAGCCGGCAAATGAACAGGTATTCCATCAAAGACTGAATTTCGCTCCGATTGAGTTCCCTTCTTTTCGTCCAGTTTTAGCCGCTCCCATTGAGACCATACAAGGTCTACTGTATTTGCATTTGAATTGCCGAAGACGTGAGGATGACGACGGACTAATTTTTCACGGATATTTTTGCAAACGGCGTCAAAATCAAAGGCGTTTCTTTCTTTTGCAATCTGCGAATGTAGCACCACCTGAAGAAGAAGGTCGCCCAGTTCCTCAATAAGGTCGGTATCGCTTTGTTTTTCTATTGCGTCAACAAGTTCATAAGCCTCTTCAACAGCGTTGTAGCGCAAACTTTTGTGGGTCTGTTTTTTATCCCAGGGACAACCGTTCGGAGAACGCAATACTTCTACAATTTTAATCAATTTTTCTATTTCAGTTTTGTTATCTTCCATAAACAATTGCTTTATAATATAACCAGATCATTGCGATGAACAACTTCGTCGCTAAGTTTATCACCCTTTGAGATTTGACTTGATGAATAGCGGGTGATACCGCGCGCAAATTCTGTTCCTTCTATGTCGCAAATCCGTATAATATCGCCCTTTTCAAATTCTCCTTCACATTTAATGATCCCCGGTCTCAACAAACTTTTGCCCTTTTCTCTAAGGGCGGTTTTTGCCCCCTCATCAACAAATAATGCTCCTTTTGGATGATGAAAAAATGCAATCCAACGTTTACGGCTTTTCAACTTCTTTTCATTTGGTATGAACAACGTCCCTTCGTCCTTAAATGCGAGTATGTTTGCCAATGCATCCTTTTTCTTGCCGCTGGCTATTACGAGTGGAATTCCGGAGCGGACAACGATTTTTGCAGCGTCAATCTTTGTCTTCATTCCGCCAACGGAAAGTTGGCTCGCGGTGCCGCCTGCAAGTTTCTCTATCGCGCTATCAATCTTCTGAACCAAGGGTATAATTCTCTGTTGCGGAGAACCGTAATTTTCTATTAACCCATCCACAGACGTCAAAATAACCAGCAGGTCAGCCGGGAGCAACGTTGCGACCAGTGCGGAAAGTCTGTCATTATCGCCAAATTTTAGTTCTGTAGTGGAGACGACGTCGTTTTCGTTAATTATTGGAATAACGCGATTGTTTAATAAAGTAACCAGCGTGTTGCGGACGTTAAGGTGGCGGTCGTGGTGCTCAACATCATCGTGTGTCAATAAAACCTGCGCCACCGTGATTCCATATCTGGAAAATAGGTCGGAATAGATTGACATCAGCCGGGATTGTCCGACAGCGGCGCAGGCTTGAAGTTGTGAAAGTTCGGTCGGTCGCTTCTCAAAACCGAGCGCCACCATACCTGCGCCCACAGCGCCGCTGGTAACAATTATGACTTCGCGTCCGGCTGTATGTTGCTCGGCAACCTGTTCAACAAGACGAGAAACCCGCTCAGGGTCAAGTTGACGCTGTTCATTCGTCAATATCCCGGTTCCAAACTTTACAACTATCCTGCTAACTTCTTTTAAATACTGTGAACGCACGTTGTTAAATCGCTTTTTGATTGTCCAGGTCGCCAAACTTATACGACCTTATATAGTTGCATAATTTAATAACAGATCATAAGAAATGGCAACTATTTGTGTTAAATAGAGTTTCTGGACAGGTTTGTATATGCAAATTAATATTTTACTATGCGTAAAGAATCTCTGGATTTTTTGAAACAACTTGTAAACACGCCGAGCCCTTCCGGTTATGAAACCGCAGGGCAAAAGGTGTGGATGGAGTATGTGAAGAAATATGCGGATGAAACTTATAATGACCATTATGGTAACTGTGTGGCGGTGCTGAATAAAGGCGGTTCGCCCAGATTAATGATTGCCGGGCACGCGGACGAGATCGCTCTAATTGTTAACTATATAGATGAACACGGTTTCATTTACGTGCGCAAAATTGGAGGCGTCGATCCTGCGATAACAAAAGCCCAACGTGTAACAATCCATACAAAACACGGACCGGTCAAAGGCGTTGTTGGAAATGTGCCACCTCATCTTAAAAAAGAGGAAAAAGACAAAAAACCGCCTGAAATTAGCGACTTATTCATAGATATCGGAACTTTTAGCAAAAAGGAATCAGAGCAACTTGTCAGTATTGGAGACCCAATTACTTTAAATGATGAATTTGAAATATTGAGAGGCGATATAGCGGTAGCGAGGGCGTTTGATAACCGCATCGGCACCTTTGCGGTAGCGGAAACGTTGCGTCTATTAAAAGAGACAAAAACAAAACTCCAGGCTGAAGTTTGCGCTGTTTCAAACATTATGGAAGAGGTAGGTTTGTTCGGGGCGCGACAGATAGCGTATTCTCTTAAACCCGATGTGGCAATAGTTGTGGATGTGACGCACGCCACCGATTATCCAGCGGTGAACAAACAGAAATTTGGCGATGTAAAACTTGGCAAAGGTCCCACGTTGACATACGGTGGATGCAATCATCCTCAGGTGGTCGCAAGGCTTGAGTCGGTCGCCAGATCAAAAAAGATAAATATTCAGCGCGAAGCAATGTCAAATACCAGCGGAACAGACACAGATGTGATTTTCTGGACTCGCGGCGGCATACCAAGCGCCCTTGTAAGCCTGCCAAATAGATATATGCATTCGCCTGTTGAAGTAATTAGCCTTAAAGACCTTGAACAAATCCCGGAACTCCTCGCCGCATTTGCGATTTCGCTGAAAAAAGGCGAAGAATTTAAAATAAAAATTTAGAGCGGCCGCACCCAGATATGTCTGAATCTCACTGGACAGTTATGTCCGCCAAGAACAAGAGGTCCTTTGCTTGTTTTTTGTTTGTATTCGGGCAAAATTCTATGACCTGTTTCGCCGTAAATCTCCTGATTCAGATGAACAAGCACTCCATTATGAAACATTGTGACTCGCGCCGGAGATTTTAACCTGCCATCTTCAAAAATAGGCGCTGTAAAGATTATATCGTAAGATTGCCACTCGCCGGGCGGTCGGCAGGCATTCACAAGCGGAGGGGTTTGCCCATAAATTGCAGCTGCCTGACCGTCAGGATAAATCTTCTCGTTATAAGAATCAAAAATTTGAATTTCAAACAATCCCATCAACAAAACGCCATTATTCCCCCTGTTATACCACGGACCGGTAAAATCCTTCGGAGCCATCCATTCAAGATGAATCTGGCAATTACCAAAAGACTGTTTAGAAGTGAGCGAACTTCCGCCGACAGCCTCTATGCAACCATCAACCAACTTCCAGTCTGTTTTTTCCCATTGCGAGAGGTCTTTGCCATCAAACAATACTATAGCGTCGGATGGCGGTCTATACGGGAGCGTTGATAAGCCGGCGGTGCCCGGGTCAATTCTTTTTGGCGCCGGTCGGTCAGGATCGTGAACACAATAACCGCACCAGGGCAATTTAGGAGTATCTTTATAACCATAAACGCCGGAACCGTCTTTTGCAAAAACAAGCTCGGCGCAACTGGCTTTTGCTAAAAACAAAAATTGCAACGCGACCAGGCAAAGGATGTTTGTGAGGTTTTTCATTTTGTAAATATTGGTTTTGGTGGGCACGACAGGACTTGAACCTGCACGGATTTCTCCACGGGATCCTAAGTCCCGCGCGTCTGCCAGTTCCGCCACGTGCCCTTTCAATTACTTAATAATTATATATTCGCAATTAATCTGGTTCAAAGTCAAGCCAACAGGAATAACCATTGATTTTACCAGATCAGAATTAATTGAAATATTTTAATCTTTCATTATCTCAATCGGTTGAATACTTTTATACAAAAGCGCGTCAAATTAAACAAATTTGTAAATTCAACTAAACCAGAAGATTCGTTATGAAGATTTGTAAATTGACAATATATTTAGCGGTTCCTTTATTCGGTTTATTTTTGTTAAGCGGATGCGGCAAAAGCGAGAGCGACACCAACAAACCGACCGGACTCCTCTCGCAAAAGCAGATAAAAGCCTGGGAAGAAGCGGCAAGCAAGGGAACTCCTGAAGACCAGTATAAACTGGCAAAACTTTATCGCGACGGCGATGGTATGCCGAAAGACCCGGCTGCCGCGGCAAAATGGTTTCAAAAGGCTGCTGAAGCAGGACACGCCAAAGCGCAGTATCAACTCGGTCTGCTTTATCATGAAGGTATGGGAGTGACTCAAAACTTTCAGGAGGCAATAAAATGGTATACAAAAGCGGCTGAACAGGGCAATGGAAACGCTCAGGAAAAACTCGGTTTTATGTACTGGACAGGCGAAGGTGTACAACAAAATTACGTTGAAGCATACAAATGGCTTTCTCTGGCGGCAGCCGAAGGCGAGGGCAAAGCCGCCAAGGGTCTAAAGAAACTTGAAGGATTAATGAATCAACAACAGATAAATGAAGCAAAAAAATTAGTTGCCGCGTTTGTGCCTAAAAAAACATCTAAAAAATCAGGTCAAAAATAAACCGATAACTTTGAAATACAACTTTCAATATTTATCACTAAATCTACCCTGTCTTTCAAATAAGTTTTATTAGAAATGAAAACACGCAATTTTTGTATAATTTTAATGGCGGCAATCTGGTGCGAATTATGCTCGGCTTCTGAAATTGTCCTGTTGCCAAATCCTCGTCAGACAGGTGGCGCTCCGATAATGGAGGCGCTGAAAAATAGAAAATCTACGCGGGAATTTTCTACCAGACCTATAGAAATAAAGACATTGGGTGAAATTTTATGGGCAGGGTTTGGAATAAACCGCCCAGAAAATCTCCATAGAACAGCGCCATCCGCAATGAATTCACAGGAGATTGATATATACATTGCAATTAAAGAGGGCGTCTTTTTGTACGAACCTAAAACCAATGGGCTCATTAAAATTAGTGATTCAGATGTAAGAGAAAAAATAAGCAATCAGCAATTCAATAAAACCGCCCCGGTTGTTCTTGTCTTTGTTGCCGATTATTCCCGGTCTAAAGCCCAGCCGCCGCAACGTCAACTCTATGCTTACATTGATACAGGTTTTATTAGCCAGAATATCTACCTTTATTGCGCCTCTGAAGGATTGGGCACGGTTATTCATGAACTAAACCGAACCCAAACCGCAAAATTGTTAAATCTGAAACCAAATCAAGAGGTAATTATGGCTCAATCAATTGGATACCCAAAAGAATAATTTGAATAACCGCTATAAAACAGGTATTTCTTAATCAATTCAGAGGAAAATTTAAACCACAACCTGCATTTGAAAAATTGGTGGCAACAATCTACTCTTTAAGGCGCTTATAAAATTATTAATTTGTGGACATCTATTTTCTTTTTAAAATCAGTGGTTGAATCACTCTTTTTTCTGGGTAATCTTCGCCGCGACAACTTTTAAGAACAGATTTCTGCCACTGTTCCAGCTGAAGTTTCATCCACTCAGTAATGGCAGGAAATTGCGGGGCAATATTAGTTTTCTCAAATGGATCAGAAGTTAAATCGTAGAGTTCAATTCTTCTGGGATTCAATTTTACAAGTTTGTATTTGTTATCCACCCAGGCGGCAGGACCTGAATCAATTGACATCCCACCCATACATTGCCAGAACCCCATTGGTTTTGGACGCTCTTGCATTTTGCCTTCTATAAGTGGCAAAAGAGAAATACCATCCAGCGGCTCAACCTGATTTGGGACTTTGATATTTAAAATATCTATAATAGTTGGATAAATATCAATAACACCGGCGGGGATGTCTGTTTTAATCGGTTGTTTTATTTTCGCAGGCCAAACAAGAATTCCGGGGACCCGAATTCCGCCTTCCCACATATCCCCTTTGCGTCCGCGAAGTCCGCCGTTGGTGCCATTTGCGTCTGGACGTTTCGGGTCAATCCATCCGCCATTGTCGCTGCAAAACCAGATTATCGTGTTATCGGCTATGTTAAGTTTTTTAAGTTCATTGCGGAGGGTTTGCATAGCGCGGTCAACGCCGACAAGTTCCCCGTAGTATGGTGAGCCGCCGGCTGCTTTCAGGTCTTCAAACAATGGTTTATGCGGCGCGTGGGGACTTCCAAACCACACGACGGCTAAAAAAGGGGTGTTTTTCTTTGACATTCTGGATATGAACTCAAGAGCCTCTGCAACAATGGCGTCAGAACCATCGCCTTTGACCTTCACAAGCCTGCCGTTCTTACTGAAAGTCCAGTCTGTATCAAAATAATTTGATACCGAGAACCACTCATCAAATCCGAAGGCGCCAGGACCCAATGGGTCTTCAGGAGATATAGGTTTGCCCGGACCTGCAATGCCGTTCAGGTGCCATTTTCCAAAATGTCCTGTGGCATAGCCTGCCCTTTTTACCGCCTGCGCGATGGTAATTTCCTGACGTCGCAACGGCATCCCGGGCCAGAAAACACCCATTCTGTTTGGATGCCTGCCCGTCATAACGCTTGCCCGCGCCGGTGAACAACTTTGCTGGGCGTAAAATCGGGTAAAACAGATGCCTTCAGAAGCCATAGCGTCCAGAGCGGGAGTTTTTATCCTGGTCAATCCATTATAACTTACATCTCCCCACCCCTGGTCATCCGTCATACATAAGATTATATTTGGTCTATTTATCCTTTTCCCAGCCGTACTTGTTGAGCTGCCACACCAAATGGATGAAACTAAAATTATACAAATCAAAATCCTGGATTTGTTTTTCATACTTTAAAACTTTGATATCAATTTAACAAAAGGGCAACATCCTGTTAATTTTTAATTCATTAATGTGCAAATTTTTAGCTTTTTGGTTAAAATCGTCTTTCTATTTTTAATGCGATTATTATTGAATTAATCTAAAAAAGGTGTTTTAATAAGATTCTATATGGTTTCAGTTTTAACAGGACCGGTGTATGTAGTGCGGGATAACATAGATACTGACCAGATAATTCCTGCGCAGTATCTAAACCTTGTTCCGACAATACCCGAAGAGTATGAAAAGTTAGGCAGTTACGCGCTATGCGGATTGCCGGAGACTGAATATCCGATCCGCTATGTTAAAGAGGGACAACTGGATAGCGAGTATCCGATAATAATAGCAGGCAGAAATTTTGGCTGTGGCAGTTCGCGGGAACATGCGCCAATTGCGCTCGGTTCCGCAGGCTGCAAAGTGATTATAGCCCAGAGTTTTGCGCGAATATTTTTTAGAAATTCTATTGCGACCGGCGAACTTTATCCGTGCGAGTCCTATGATAGACTCTGTGACGTGTTCAAAACTGGCGATATCGTTACTGTTGACCTTGAAAATACAACAATTACTTGCAAATCTACCGGAAAGGTTTATAAATTTAAACCGCTTGGCGATGCCAAGCCGGTAATTGATGCAGGCGGACTTTTCAATTACGCCCGCAAGACAGGAATGATACCGCAGGCAAAATAGATTAAAATAATGCTTGCAAAATTTTTAGTTTGCATATAAGTTTTCGTTTCTTTTAAAAATTGAATTAAAAAATTGAAATAAAAATATGCGTCGTCCAAGACCAAGAAAGACAAAGAAGTCGGTGGCAAAACGGTTCAAAATAACCGCGAAAGGCAAGGTACTGTGTTCACATACTGGAAAGCGTCACCTTTTGCAGGGGAAAAATCCCAAGAGGCGTCGTCGCTTGAGCGCTCCAGCGCTGGTGCATCCTACGGACGCACATCGGATTAAGGAAAGTTTGCCGTTTAGTCATTAATATTGAGTTATAAAAATTAGAGGGAACTAATATGCGTGTTACAAACGCTCCAGCTTCACGGAAACGTCGGAAAAAGATGATTAGCGCTGCCAAAGGATTCAGGCTGCGCAGGTCAAAACTTTATCGTTATGCGTCAGACGCTGTTGACCACGGTTTGCAGTATGCGTTCCGTGACAGAAAGGCGAGAAAACGTGAATTCAGATATTTGTGGCAAATTCGTATAAATGCCGCAGCCCGTGCCGCTGGCATAACATATAGCCGATTCATTGAAGGTCTCAAAGCGGCTGGCGTCACCCTGAATAGGAAAATGATCGCCGAGATCGCAGCAACAGATAATTCTGCATTTAATGAGCTTGTTAAACTGGCTCAGCAATCGCTGAAGACAAAGTCAGCAGCAGCTAAGGCTTAAAAAATTTAAGCCGTTTGTAGCTTTTTAAAGTCATTTTGATAATTACACTGCCTCTGGCTCAATGTTAAATTTGCCAGAAAGCGGTGTAATTTGTTATTTGTATATTATTAATTACGTTAAAAACTATATAATTATTAAGAGAAAAATTTTAAAAAATTTAAATTAGGAGATATACGCCAGATGTCATTAGTAACAGATATTGAAACACTAAGGCTTGCTGCGCTGGAGGATTTGAATAATGCGACTGACATTGCAAGTCTTGAAAAAATAAAAGGCAAGTGGCTTGGCGCGAATGGCAAAATCACTGCCCTGATGAAACAACTCGGAACCTTGCCAAAGGAAGAGCGACCAGCCGCGGGCAAGGCGATCAATACGGTAAAAACCGAGCTTGAGTCGGCGCTCGCAGAAAAAAGGTCAGAGCTTGAATTGAAACTTCTCCTGCCAAAATATCCAACCGATTTCACATTGCCCGGTCGCAGAAGGAGGCTCGGTAAACTACATCCGTTAACAAAGGTAACTGAAGACATTGTAAAAAGTTTCAGAAAGATTGGTTTTGCTGTTGCCGAGGGTCCTGAAGTTGAGGACGATTATCATTGTTTTGACGCCTTAAATACGCCACCCGACCACCCTGCCCGCGATACGCAGGATACTTTTTACATCGCCGCGGATAATGCAAACCCGTCAAAAATTGCTACGATTGGCAATGCGTCAAATCCGTTATTATTAAGGACTCACACCTCATCGGTTCAAATCAGAGTAATGGAAAAACAAAAACCGCCGATACGAATAATTGTTCCGGGACGAGTTTATCGGCGTGACAATGCTGATGCCACTCATAATCCGACATTTCATCAGGTAGAAGGATTGTATGTGGACAAGAATGTAACCGTTGGCGACCTTAAAGGCACGGTTGAGTTCGTATTTCAAGAACTGATGGGACCTGAGACAAAAATCAGGTTCAGACCGCATTATTTCAGTTATACTGAGCCGAGTTTTGAGATAGATTTTTCAAGTCCTCTCACCAAAAAAATGGGCAAGGAATGGCTTGAAATTGCAGGCTGCGGTATGGTGCATCCGCAGGTCTTTGAAAATGTCGGTTATAATCCGGAAGAATGGACCGGCTGGGCATTTGGATTCGGGATAGAGAGGATTGCAATGATAAGATACGGAATCAACGATATTCGGTTGTTCTACGAAAATGACATCCGATTCCTCCGCCAATTTTAAAACAACATAACTTTTGAACCTCAATGAAAGTCACATTAAACTGGTTAAAGAATTACGTTGAGTTTGATTGGTCGGCTGGAGAATTAGCCGAGCGGCTGACAATGTTAGGACTTGAAGTAGAGTCCATAACAAAGGTCGGCGGCGAACTTGAAGGAGTAGTAATCGCCCAGGTCATAACAAAAGATAAACATCCCAATGCCGATAAATTGACTGTCTGCCGCGTTTTTGACGGAAAACAGGAGCGTCAGATTGTTTGTGGAGCAACCAATTTTAAGCCCGGCGATAAAGTGCCTCTCATTCTTCCCGGATATACTCTACCGCCTTCTGGTAACAAGCCGGCTATGGAAATTAAAGTCGGCAAAATCCGCGGGGTTGAATCTTATGGAATGATGTGTTCACCTGAGGAACTCGGTATGCCCGGCGATGGTAGCGGTTTGTTAATCTTACCACAAGACGCCCCGGTCGGTAAACCTTTTGCCGAATATCTCGGAAAATCCGAAACTGATTATGTTTTTGATCTTGAAATAACGCCTAATCGTCCTGATTTAAATAGTTTTATAGGGATAGCGCGAGAAATCTCAGCGCTAACCGGGAATCCGCTACGGATTCCATCAGTCCCTCAATTACCCGCTGAGGCTGAAAACCCTGTGCAAAAGTTTGTTGATGTGCGGCTTGAGGCCCCGGAACTTTGTCCACGATATATTGCAAGAGTTGTTAGAGGGGTTAAAATTGCAGAAAGCCCAAACTGGCTAAAAAACATTCTGGAGAAGGTTGGTTTCAGACCTATCAACAATGTTGTTGATATAACCAACTATGTGATGCTTGAAACCGGTCAGCCGCTTCACGCCTTTGATTATCATCTAATTGCAAAGGATGAAAAAGGCTTGCCTACAATAGTTGTAAGAAAAGCAAAAGAAGGCGAAAAATTTGTCACGCTTGATGGGAAGGAACATACGTTAAAAGGCGATATGCTTCTCATAGCAGACCCTCAAAAAGGAATAGCGCTCGCCGGTGTAATGGGAGGATTAAACACTGAAATTAATGACAAAACCGTAGATGTGCTCATTGAAAGCGCTTACTTTAATCCAACAAATATCAGAAGGACATCAAAAGCGCTCGGACTGCGCACAGACGCAAGTTACAGATTTGAACGCGGCGTGGATATAAACGGTTGCGATTATGCAAGTCTGCGTTGCGCTCAATTGATTCTTGAACTGGCTGGAGGAAAATTATGCGATGGATGTGTGGACGCCCGCGCCGCTGAAATTCAACCAAAACGAATTACGGTAAGATTTTCAAAAGTTAACGAAATACTTGGGCTACAACTTAAAGCCGAGGAGATTGAATTTTATTTAACTCGCCTGGCTCTAAAGCCAATTCCAAAACCAAAACCCGTTGGTGTTGATATTCCTGATGATGCGGTAACTTTTCAAATCCCATCATTCAGACCCGATCTGAAACGTGAAATTGACCTCATTGAAGAAGTTGCAAGACTTTACGGCGTTGATAAAATTCCATCAACACCACCGCGCGGAGCAATCGGATTCAATAACTTTGATTCCATTTACGACCAGATAAGCGAGGCAAGACGAATACTAACCGGACTCGGGCTTGATGAAGCGCAAGGGCAGACTTTGATTTCAGAAAATGCCGCAAAACTTATTGAAAATCAGAATTACGTCTTGCTTGCCAATCCGTTAAGTTCCGATATGAACGCGCTCCGCCCGAGCCTTTTGCCCTGTCTGTTAGACTCGCTACGATATAACATCTCTCACAAAAACTATGATGTTGCGTTGTTTGAAATAGGAAAAGTGTTTAAAAGAGAAAACAACAATATAAAGGAATATCGCAAAGTTGCCATTGCTTTGACTGGCTGCAGAGAAGAACTGTTCTGGCAAGGCTCCGATAGAGAGGAGAAATACGACATTTTTGACCTCAAGGGAATAATTGAAGAATTCCTTGAAAACTTCGGTATCCGTGGAGTTGTTTATAACAAAGAAACCGTTGAAGATTCGCTCTTTCTTGAGCACGCTTCAATAAATCTTGGTGGAAAAATTCAACTCGGCAGGTTTGGGCAGGTGCATCCAAAACTTGCAAGAACTTACGATTTGCGCGACCCGGTTTACCTTGCCGAATTAGACCTTGATCTATTGATTTCTAAACGAAACATTACCAGAATTTATAAACAAATGCCACAATTTCCGGGCATCCGTCGGGACGTCGCAATGATCGTTCCAGAAACCGTCACACACGAAAATATATTGCAAATAATTAAAAAGGCTAAACCGCAATATCTTGAAGACGTTCAACTATTTGATGTTTTTAGAGGGAAAAATATACCAGAAGGCCAAAAGAGCGTCGCTTACGCATTTACTTATAGAAGTAATGAAAGAACATTGACCGATGCCGAGGTAAACAAAATCCACGATGAACTTGTTGCTGAACTAAAGGCAAAAATCCCGGCGACAATAAGAGAAGCCTGAAAAAACGGTATTATTTACTTTGATCTGTTGCGGCTTCTTTTAGCATTTTTAAGAATTCCTCTTCGTTCAAAATTGGCACCCCCAGTTGTTTTGCTTTATCGTATTTTGAACCGGGGTCTTTGCCGACGACAACGAAACTCGTTTTTTTACTAACGCTTGAACTTACCTTTCCTCCAAGAGATTCAATCCTCGCGGCTGCCTGTTCCCTTGTCATTGAATCAAGTTCGCCTGTTAAAACAAATGTCTTTCCCGTAAAGGCGCCACGCTTTTCCGATTCGGGTTTGTAAATGGATGAAGTGAAATTGAGTCCGGCTTTTCGCAACCTTTCAATCAGATTTCTATTTCTGCTGTCAGAAAACCATTGAAAAATACTTTCGGCAATGACGTCGCCAATTTCTGGAATTGCATTTATCTTTTCTTTAGGCGCGTTCATAAGGTCATCAAGTGTTGCAAAATGTTTGGCGAGTTCTTTTGCAACCCCTGCTCCTACGTGCAAGATTCCAAGCCCGTGAATCAACCGCCAGAGGTCTCTGTTCTTGCTTTTCTGAATTGCGTTAATGAAATTAGTTGCAGATTTTTCACCCATCCTTTCCAGCTGCGCCACTTCAGACACGGTTAGTTTGTATAAATCCGCAACGTCTCTTACCAATCCTGTCCTGACAAGTTGCGCAACAAGAATTTCCCCTGCCCCTTCAATGTCCATAGCGCCGCGCGAACACCAATGTTCAATTCTTCCGCGAATCTTTGCCGGACAATCTTCGTTGAGACATCTCCATATTGCCCCCTTTTCGCCCGTGATAGAGGATTTGGAAATCTTAGAACCGCATTCTGGACAGGTAGTTGGAAATTCAAACTTTTTCTCTTTGCCTGTTCGTTTTTCAAACACGACGCCGACCACTGCCGGAATTACTTCTCCTGCCTTTTCAATTAACACAGTATCGCCGATAAGTATCTGTTTTTCGCGGATATAGTCTTCGTTATGGAGCGTTGCCCTGCTAATTACGCTGCCGGCTAATTCAACCGGTTCAAGCTCAGCGACCGGTGTCAAAGCACCGGTTCTGCCCACTTGAACAGTGATCCCTTTTACAACCGTCATTGCCCGTTCGGGCGCATATTTATAAGCGATCGCCCATTTTGGTGCCTTTGCCGTTGTTCCGCAAATTTCGCGCAATTCAAAAGAATTTAATTTAATAACCGCTCCATCGGTTTCATAACCAAATGAGTGTCTGATTCTGTCCAGTTCATTTATCGCGTCAATCAACTCCTGTTCATTTCTGCAAATCCAGTAACGTTCAGCCGTTTTGAATCCTAATTTTCTCAGCCATTTAATCAGTTCAACCTGAGTTTTTGGAACGTAAACATTATCGTTTTGTTTAACCACGAGTCCGAGACCATAAAATATTGTATCCAGCGGACGTTGTGCAACTATGCGCGGGTCAAGTTGTTTAAGCGAACCTGCTGCGGCATTGCGTGGGTTTGCAAACTTTTCGCCCCCGATAGCCTCCTGTTCCCTGTTTAATTTTTCAAATCCTTCCAGCGGCATATAGACCTCGCCGCGCACTGAAACACCCTGATGAATAAGAAATTCATTCTTTTCAAATCCTGGCAGTTTGAGTTCTACCTGTTTATTTTGAGAATCCGATTTTTCTTCGTCAGTTGATTCAGGAAAAACCGGTATTCGCAACGGGACGCTTTTAATGGTTTTGATATTTTCCGTGATATTGTCGCCGGTTTCGCCGTCGCCGCGTGTGGCGCCTATTGTTAAAATTCCATCTTCGTATCTAAGACTTACGGCAACGCCATCTACCTTTGGTTCAACGACCCATTCAAGTTTAGATGTAAAATCTACTCCCCCTGACACAAATTCCAGCGGCAACGTTACCGAATTTTCTTTTATCTTTTTTTGAATCTCCCGTTTGACACGGGCAATAAATTCCATAACCTCGCCCGGCGAATAAGTATTATCAAGACTCATCATAGGCACGCCATGTTTATAGGGTTTGAATTCTTTTAATGGCACGCCACCGACACGTTGTGTCGGCGAATCCGGTGTTATAAGTTCCGGGAATTGTCTTTCAAGTTCAACCAGTTCTCGGTAAAGTTTATCGTACTCACGGTCGCTGATAATTGGTTTAGCAAGCACATAATAGGCGTAATCGTGCCTTCGTATCTCCTCTACAAGTTTTTTATGTAGTTGCTTTGCCTCTTGAAGTGTCATAAATAGAAAACTTCAGGATTTTTTGTCCTGCCCTGTCGCAGTGGGGTTTAATCTTTCGCTTAACCTTTTTTCAAGTTCAAAAATCAATGGCGCTTGAGCCGGATTTATCTTTAACAAGGCGTCTTTAACATTAAAGAATTCCACCCGGTCAATCTCCGGAAACTCCTGCTGAATACCAGAATGTGGTGGCCATTCCATTTTAAATGTGTTGCTTATTGATTTTGATGTATCTGCATCTCCTTCAAAAGCCCAGGCGTCAACAATTTTTCCAGATTTCTGAATAACACTTCCCAGATAGATGTAAGGTTGATTGGGCGTAAAACCGGTTTCCTCTTTGAATTCGCGAATCGCCGTCAGAAGAGGGTCTTCACCAGGTCGCAGCTCGCCTTTTGGTATACTCCAGATACCGATGTCTTTATTTTTCCAACGCGGACCGCCCGGATGCGCAAGCAGCACTTGCAATTTCCCATCAACTATCCGATACATAATGAGTCCTGCGCTTCTTTTTGGCATAATAAAGGTATTTTAGCGTCAATTCATCTTAAAACTTATACCATTATATAGCGATTCTAAAAACAGAATGCCCTTTTTTCAATTTTTAATTTCTATCAGCCCCATTTGAGACCTGCGTTTTAGGATTTTTTTATCAATGGAATTGATTGGCATTTACCAAATAAAATCTAATTTAAACTTATTTCCGCAACTCTACGCAAATGGTTCGGGAAATCCAAAAATAAATATAATTTTACTTGCGCAACTTAAATAAATATTATTAAATTTGTTTATCAAAGACTAATTTACAATGAACAACATTTTAAAAACAGATTTCCTGTCCAGAATATTTATGGCAATCATTGTTCTGGGGATAATCTATTGGATTGGAGCTAATTTTTTCCCTGAAATGCGCAAGAACAAAGCGCTGCGGGAAAAGATTATTCAATTGAATCAAAATATTCAAAACGAAGAATCTTTAGCAAAAGAACTCCGTAACACAATTGACGCATTGAGAAACGATCCAAAAACTGTGGAAAGATTGCTTCGTGAAAATGGCTACGCAAAACCGGGCGAGACTGTATTTAAGTTTGAAAGCGCCAATATCAAATAGGTTAATGTTCCAGAACACCAATTAGATTCTGATCCCGATGATAAGCCAACTTCTGCACTCCCTCATATATCTCGCTGAACCGATTGGATTTGTATGGTTTCTAATTCTTCTTGGAGCGATAATTTTTGCTAAAAGGAAAAACTGGCTGGCTTCGCTGTATTGTTTAATAATAGCCGGAATAATCTCACTTATTGGCAGCACACCTGCGCCGGGAAAACTTATGGAATTGCTGGAAAAACAATATATAAGACAAAATCCTTATGACCTTCCTGTGTGCGATGCCGTAATATCTCTGGGCGGTTCGGTTCAGGGCTCAAGATACGATGCCCATAATCTGGATTTAATGTTCACCTCAGACCGTATTTTTATGGCGATTGAATTGATAAAGCGCGGACTGGCAAAAAATCTTGTAATTGGCGGTTCGGGTTATGAAGTGAACGGAACTGTCAAAATAGAGTCGGATATGGTAAAACAATGGCTAACGGAGTGGAAACTTGTTGAGGTTCCAATTTACAGTCTTGGAGCAACTGAAAACACGCACGAGGAAGCCCTGCGAGTCGCCGCTCTGGCGAAAACAAATGGCTGGAAACAGATAATCCTGGTTACCTCCGCTTACCACCTCCCGCGCGCAGCGGCAACTTTTAAAAAGGCTACGCGAGAGATTGCTGGATTTAATATTTTTTGCGTTCCCTGCGATTTTCAAACCTCAATCAGCATTGAAACCCCAACAGCATATACTCTTGTGCCGCGTTATCAGGGCTTTGTTAAATTATCTTTATTTGTCCGCGAAATTATAGGAACGGCAATTTATAAGATTCGCGGCTGGGCTTAAAGTGTATTTGCGATAGAATCGGTTTGTTAAATTAATCTAATTTGCGACAATGAGTTAATCATATTAGCGCCTCATAAAATTTCAGAGGAAATTTTTGTTAAATAAAACGGCTATTTGTGCGAGTATTGGTCTTATTTTAAGATGTTATATTGCCAATATGCATAAGATATTATGAAAGCGGCAGCGTCACACGTTCC
>JBAMMJ010000036.1:19444-25124 GCA_039793825.1 Verrucomicrobiota bacterium
ACGTTCCTAAATTGGCTGTAATTGGCACAGGCGCGCTTGGGAAAGAGCACGCGCGTATATGCGCTGAATTATCTAAATCTGGCGAGGCATTGTTTAGCGGTGTTTATGACATAAATAAAGCTGTGGCTGAGAAAATCGCGGCTAATTACGGAGTTAAGGTCTTTGATTCAATTGCCGATGCGATTAGCGAATGTGATGCTGCAAACATTGTAACCCCCACAATTACACATTATGAAATTGCTGCCCAATTTTTGAAAAACAAAAGGCATGTGTTTGTAGAAAAGCCGATGACCGACAATATTGCAAACGCTATTGAGATGGTTCGGCTTGCGCGGGAAAACGGTTGCGTGCTTCAGGTCGGTCACGTTGAACGGTTCAATCCAATTTACTCATTCCTTCAAAAATATGTTAAAAACCCTCGTTTTATAGAGGCGCACAGGCTATCTCCATTCCCGGCAAGAAGCACAGATATTGGAGTTGTCCTGGATTTAATGATTCACGACATTGATGTTGTGCTTGCATTTGTTAATTCTGAAATTGAAAGTGTAGATGCAGTAGGAATCCCTGTATTGAGCGCCTGCGAAGATATCGCAAATGTGCGAATAAGATTTAAAAGCGGTTGTATCGCAAATCTTACGGCGAGCAGAATCAGCCCGGAGCGGATGCGTAAAATCCGCGTCTTCAGCGGTGGAGAAACACCCTGCTACGTTTCGCTTGATTATCGGGCGCAGGAGGGATTCCTTTACCGTCTTGCAAGAGAAGATGAACCTGAATCCTCAATTTTAAAAAAGCTATTTACCGCAAAAAGCGGGATGCTTGTAAGTGAATTTGCTGGAAAACGAATTGTTCGCCAGCCGGTTCCAATTGAAAAAGGAGAACCATTAAAACTTGAATTGCTACACTTCATCCAATGTGTCAAGGCGAGGCAAAGCCCGGTTGTCAGCGGAGAATCGGCTCTGCGAGCGCTTGAACTTGCAATAGAAATCACGCAAAGGATAAAGAATAATTTTTAAGCCAGATAATCCAGTGCCATCAATTATTCAACTATCTTAATGCTTTTTATTTTATATTTAGAATAATTCTAAATTTGACATACTGCAAAATGTGAGTAAATTTTAGCACAATGCGAACGGCGGAAAAGCAGAATAAAAAGAGTAGATTGGACGAGAAGCTGAAAAATCGCGGGCTAAAATTAACCCGTCGTCGCAGGCTTGTTTACGAGGTGTTACTTGAAAAAAAGGACCATCCGACCGCCGATGCAGTTTTCTTTAGAGCAAGAAAAAAACAGCCCGATATTTCAATAGCAACTGTTTACAATTGTCTGGACGCGCTCGTCAAATGTGGTCTTGTGCGGCAGGTTAAGGTAGATAAAAACGCAATAAGATATTGCACGAATTTGACTGAACACGCGCACTTTGTATGTGAAATCTGCGGCGCGGTAATTGACATAAATCTGAATGGAGCCGAAAAACTTGAAAATATCGGAATTAAACTCCCAAAGGGCTTCAGGATAAAAGATTACGAAATCGCACTGCGTGGCGTTTGTTGCGGGTGCAAAATTTAGGACAAACAATGAACCAGAAGACAGAATCCATTGAAAGCCTTGTAAAAAGGGAATACAAATACGGTTTCTATACTGAAGTTGAGACCGACACGGTGCCGGCCGGTCTTAATGAAGATATCATTCGCCTTATTTCCTATAAAAAACAGGAACCGGATTGGCTACTTGAATGGCGACTCAAAGCCTATCGTCATTGGCTTACAATGAAAATACCAACCTGGGCGAAGGTAAAATACCCCCCGGTGGATTTTCAGAGTATCGTCTATTATGCTGCTCCGAAGAAGAAAAAAGATGGTCCTAAAAGCCTGGATGAAGTTGACCCCAAACTGCTTGAAACCTACGAAAAACTCGGCATTCCTTTAAAAGAAAGGGAGCGTCTGGCAGGAGTTGCTGTGGACGCCGTATTTGACAGTGTGTCGGTTGCCACAACGTTCAAGGAGAAACTGGCTGAAAAAGGTATCATATTTTGCGCCTTTTCTGAAGCCGTTCGGGAACACCCTGAACTTGTGAGAAAATATCTCGGGAGCGTTGTTCCTTATACGGATAATTTTTATGCAGCGTTGAATTCTGCCGTGTTCAGCGACGGCTCATTTTGCTATATACCAAAGGGAGTACGCTGTCCGATGGAACTCTCAACTTATTTTAGAATAAATGCTTCAAACACCGGTCAATTTGAGCGGACATTAATAATCGCCGAAGAGGGCGCTTATGTGAGTTATCTTGAAGGCTGCACTGCGCCGATGCGTGACGAAAACCAACTTCACGCTGCAGTCGTGGAACTCATTGCGCTTGAAAATGCAGAGATAAAATATTCAACCGTTCAAAACTGGTATCCAGGGGATGAATTTGGACGCGGTGGCATTTATAACTTCGTGACCAAACGCGGAATTTGCAAAGGCAAAAATTCAAAAATCTCATGGACTCAGGTTGAGACCGGTTCCGCGATTACCTGGAAATACCCGAGTGTAATCCTGCAAGGAGACAACTCAGTCGGGGAATTTTACTCGGTCGCCGTGACAAACAATTATCAGCAGGCAGACACCGGCACAAAAATGATTCACATCGGCAAAAATACCCGAAGCACAATAATTTCAAAAGGTATATCTGCCGGGCACGGTCAGAATAGTTACCGCGGTCTTGTCAAGATTGCAAAAACGGCTGAGAACGCGCGGAACTTCTCACAATGCGACTCGTTGTTAATAGGAAATAAATGCGGGGCTCATACTTTTCCGTATATTGAAGTCCGCAACCCAACCGCGACTGTTGAACACGAGGCAACCACTTCAAAAATAGGCGAAGACCAGATATTTTATTGCAACCAGCGCGGAATATCTACGCAAGACGCGGTCAATATGATTGTGAACGGTTTTTGCATAGTAGTATTTTGAGTTTTGCCGATGGTGTTTGCGGTAGAAGCGCAAAAACTGCTGGGGGTTAGCCTTGAAGGAAGCGTCGGCTAAAATAAATTGTTTATTTGCGGATTTAATTGAATCGCAATAATTTGCCAACAAATTAAACTAATCAAGAAAAGAACCAACTAAGCTAATGAATAACGGGAAACCAATATTGCTTGAGATTAAAAACCTTCACGCAGGCGTGGAGGGAAAAAAAATATTGAAAGGACTAAATCTTGTCATTAGACCCGGTGAAGTCCATGCCATAATGGGACCGAATGGCAGCGGAAAAAGCACTCTTTCGGCTGTGCTTGCTGGCAAGCCGGAATATGAAGTATTTGAAGGCGAAGTAATCTATATGGGAAAAAACCTTCTTGATATGGCGCCGGAAGACCGCGCAAAGGAAGGTATTTTCCTTGCCTTTCAATACCCGGTGGAGATTCCGGGGGTTAACAGCGCCTATTTTCTAAAATCAGCCCTTAACGAGGTGCGGAAATATCGCGGTTTGCCAGAATTAGACGCAATTGAATTTCTCAACCTTGTTAGAGAGAAAATGAAATCGCTTGAGTTGCCCGAAGACTTCTTAAAACGTTCTGTAAATGAAGGCTTTAGTGGGGGCGAAAAGAAAAAGAACGAGATATTTCAAATGATAGTATTAGAACCCACGTTGGCTATACTTGATGAGACAGATTCCGGGCTGGATATTGACGCCTTGAGAATCGTTGCCGACGGGATCAACCGTATGCGCAGCCCTGAAAGGGCGCAATTGGTAATAACGCATTACCAGCGATTGCTTAATTATATTGTGCCAGATTTTGTGCATGTTCTGACAAATGGTCAAATTGTAAAATCGGGCGGCAAGGAGTTGGCTCTTGAATTAGAAGAGCGCGGTTACGACTGGTTAACAAACGGAATAGTATCAAAGGCATAAAAAGGAAAATGATGACTAATAGCGCAACCATTATTCAGAGCACCGTGAAAGAATTCAGCCAGTTCATAGACTTTTTCAAACAGTACGTTGAACCAAATCAACCGATTCAACCGCAGTGGCTCTTTAATCTGCGCCGTCGCGCTTTAGAACAATTTATTGATTCAGGATTTCCCGATCAAAATAACGAGGATTGGAGATTCACCAATATCTCTCCGATTGAAAAATTACGTTGCAAATTTCCCGTCAAATTAACCGCAAACGAGCTGCCATCCGACATTTTGTCCAATCTGCCATTTTCAAAATTAAAAGCAAACCGTCTCGTATTCGTAAACGGCTATTTTATAAGAGAACTCTCTACAATTTTAGAACAACCGGCAAACGGATATATCGGCAGCCTTGAAGATTTTATATCAAAGGATTCAGATGTTTTGAAAAATATATTTGAATTGTCTGAAATAGAATTAACCGACGCATTTGCTGCATTGAACACGGCTCTTTTTGGTGATGGCGCGTTGATTTTGATCCCCCGCGGCTCAAAATTGGCTAATCCAATTCATATAGCCAACATAGTGTTCGGCAAAGAAACAGTTGTCATTGCAAATCCGCACCACATTATTCGCGTTTGCGATAAAGCCGCGTTGACTCTCTATGAAACCTATTCAGGTTATTCCCATAGCGCAACAACTTTCACAAATGCTTTCACAACAATATCTGCCGGAGAAGATAGCATTGTTGAACATATTCGTTGCCAGACAGAAAATCAAAACTCATTCAACATTGGTTCAACAATTTCGCGGATAGGCGCAAGATCAAATTTTTCGTCGCACTCAATCGCACTTGGTTCAAAAATCGCTCGGCATACAATTAAAGCTAAATTGAACGGCGAAGGAATTGAATCCATATTCAGCGGTGTTTACATCGCCTCCGATTCGCAACTCAATGACCATCATCTTGTGGTTGAACATTTAAAACCACGTTGCGCAAGCCACGAATACTTCAATGGCATTCTGTCGGATAAGGCAAAAGGTGTGTTCCACGGACGAATTTATGTTCATCCAAACGCAATAAAAACCGATGCCAAACAAACTAACAAAAACCTGCTATTGTCCGAAGATGCAGTAATTAATTCTAAACCGCAACTTGAAATCTATGCCGACGACGTAAAGTGCACTCATGGGGCAACCGTTGGCAGGCTTGACCAGAACGCGATCTTTTATCTTCGCTCGCGCGCCATTCCTGCCCACAAAGCAAGACAGATGTTGATTTATGCCTTTGCCTCGGAAATTCTTGAACATATAAAAGACGATGGGTCCAGAACCGAGATTGAACAGATGGTAAACAACTGGTTGCAGAATCATTTGGCAAATATATAGCCAGACAGATTGACCGATGTCAATTTGTGCCCAAATGATTCTTTACCAGTTAGAGTATTAGCTTAGATTATAATTATGTATGATTGACGAACTGTCAGATTTATATCAGCAGGTTATTTTAGACCATTGCAAACATCCGAGAAATTTTCACACGCTCGGACAACCAACCTGCTCTGCGCAGGGACACAATCCTCTTTGCGGCGATCAGTTAACACTTTTCTTGTTAATGGATGGCGAAAAGATATCCGATATAAGCTTTCTTGGTTCAGGCTGTTGCATCTCAAAGGCTTCAGCTTCTCTCCTTACCGAATCGTTGAAAGGGAAAACAAAACAGGACGCGCGCGAACTCTTCAATAAAGTTCATCAGATGGTAACCACCGGAAATGTAGATGAAAACGTTGGAAAACTTGCGGTCTTTGCC
>JBAMMJ010000036.1:25134-58200 GCA_039793825.1 Verrucomicrobiota bacterium
TACATATCCTTCAAGAGTAAAATGCGCTATGCTACCCTGGCATGCCTTAATGGCTGCCATTGACGGCAAGAACCAGACTGTCACCACTGAAAACGATCATACATAAACCTAACCTCTACCTATGGGCAACATTAAGACAACAATTTTATTAAGAGATGTAGAAGCGACAAGGGTTCCTTCTGGCGAACGCGTTATTCTGGCAAAAGGCGAAGAAGCAAAAATTTTCCAGTACCTCGGGAACAACTATACTGTTATTGTTCAGGGAAATATGTTTATGATTGACGGCAAAAATGCGGACGCCATTGGAATTGAAAAAAACAGCCAGCCCCCCTCTAACCAGCCTGTTGAAGTCAAACAACAGGTTGAACAACAATTTACTCAGGAAGACATTGAACGCCAGGTATGGGAAGCCCTGAAAAATTGCTACGATCCTGAAATCCCGGTTAATATTGTTGACCTTGGTCTTATATACGATTGCAAAGTTGAACCGCTGAATGAAGGCGGTTATAAAGTTGATGTCAAAATGACTCTCACCGCACCCGGTTGCGGTATGGGACCGATGATTGCTCAGGACGTTCAGAATAAAATTATTTCAATTGAAGGGGTGCAGGAGGCAAATGTTGAACTGGTCTGGGACCCGCCCTGGAGTCAAGAAATGATGACCGAAGCCGCAAGACTGCAGTTAGGACTTTTATGATAATATTGTTCCGCTATTTGTAAAAAGTCAGATTTAAGATGAATCGCCCATATCAAAAACAGCTTAATGAAGAAATGCAAAACGAGGCTTTAAAATCAACTTTGCGCCCAAACCAACAACAGACAAAGCCAATCAACCCTCCCGATTTTAAGGCGCTCCGCAACGATTTTCCCATCCTGAACCAAACCGTTCACGGTCATCCGTTGATATATTTTGACAATGCAGCGACAAGCCAGAAACCAATTTGTGTGATAGAAGCTATCCGAAATTATTATTTAAACTATAACGCAAACGTTCATCGTGGTATCCACGAACTTAGCACCCGCGCAACGATTGCCTATGAAAAGGCTCGCGAACGGGTAGCAACTTTTATAAATGCTGCTTCATCCGATGAAATTATTTTTACCCGCGGGACCACAGAAGCAATAAACCTTGTCGCACATTCCTGGGGTCTCTCCAATTTGAAACGCGGAGATAAAATTCTGCTCACCGAAATGGAACATCATAGCAATATTGTTCCCTGGCAGATAGTTGCAGAACGCACAGGCGCCGAAATTACTTATGTCCCGATTACTGGCGATGAAGGCTATCTTGACCTTGATGCCTTTGAAAAACTACTGACAGCGCAGGTGAAAATATTTTCGTTTGTTCATATATCAAACTCGCTCGGGACAATCAATCCTGTTAAAGAATTGTGCAAAAAAGCCAGGAACCTTGGAATTATCACGCTGGTGGATGCGGCTCAAAGCGCTGGACATTACCCCATTGATGTGCAGGATATTGGCTGCGATTTTCTCGCATTTTCGGGCCATAAAATTTGCGGACCCACTGGAATAGGCGTTTTGTACGGACGATATGAACTACTTGAAAAAATGAGTCCATATCAGGGTGGCGGAGAAATGATTTTATCTGTTGACTACTATAAAACAACATACAAAAAACCGCCACACAGGTTTGAAGCTGGTACCCCGGATATATCTGGACCTATCGGTTTAAATGCCGCAATGGATTATTTAGACTCAATTGGACGCGACCATATTTTCAATCACGACCAGCAACTTGCGCAATATGCTTATGATAGATTAAAAGAATTGCCAGGCATAAGAATCTTTGGACCACCAAAAAATCGCGGCGGGCTTGTCAGTTTCGCTTTAAAGGATGTTCACGCCCACGATGTAGTGACCGTCGCTGACCAATTCGGTGTTGCATTGAGAGGCGGACATCATTGCACACAGCCGCTGATGAAAAAACTTGGCGTAGAATCCACAGCCCGGGCAAGTTTCTACTTCTACAACACCCGAGAAGAAGTAGATAAATTCATTGATGTAATAAAAGAAATTCAGCGCTTCTTCTCTACTTAGTAAATTGTTCTATTGAACATCTAAATTAATTTTGTTTTTCCCGGGATGTAAACCGGGTAAGACCCGTCTGGACCGGGTTTCACCGGCGGTTCCATATCGTCGCGGCAATCTTCCGGTTTGGGCGGATAAAAGAAATCGGAATTATTAATTTGCTCCCAGCCGACCTCTTTTCCAGTGTAGCAAGAGATTTGACCCATCACGGCAATCATAGTGCTTTTTACCATATAATCGCCGTTATTAATTGGATTGCCTGAACGGATAGCAGCGAACAATTTATCGTGTTCAATCTGGTAGGGGTCGCCGTTTGCCTGGGAGCGCCAATTTGTTTCCCCCCAGATTCTGCAACCCATTATTGAAGCCTTGCCTTTTGTGCCGTGAACAATACTTGAATATTCATCATAACATCCCGTAGTGGTCCTGCAAAAAGCGAACAATTTTATGCCGTTTGGATATTCATAAATCACCGCATGATGGTCAAACACATTGCCGTAAATCTGCTCTACCATTGACGAGCGCCCGCCCATTCCGTAGCACCTTGTCGGGGTTAAGCCATTTAACGCCCAGGTTGCCCGGTCAAGGTTGTGAACCAGAGATTGGACAACATCGTCGCCGCTAAGCCAGTTAAAATGATATTGTGTGCTCAATTGCCATTGTAACTCCGAAAGCGCCGGATTACGTGGTATTACTACGTATGGTGAGCGCAGGAACTTTTCTTCTATCGTCACAATCTCCCCAATGGCTCCTTCGTGAATCTTCTGAACTGTCTCGGCAAAACCGGGATGATGTCGGCTATGAAGGCCTGAAACCACGCATAATTTTTTCTCCTTGGCAAGTTCGCATGCCTTCTGGATTAATTTTACTCCTGCGGGGTCTATGCCGTGCGGTTTTTCAACAAATACATGCTTACCGGCTTGAATCGCAGCCATTGTATGGAGCGGATGAAACTTCGCTGCGTTGGCGATTAAAACAACATCTGAGCTTTCAATTACCCTTTTATACGATTCAAGCCCAACAAAACAGTGGTCGTCATCTACTATCACCTGGTCAGGACGTTGATTTTTTATCTCTTGACGTTTTGCCTTCACTCTATCCATAAATATATCGCACATTGCCACCAGCCTCGCGCCTGGGTCCGCCTTTAAAGCCTGCACAGCCGCTCCAGAATTTCTGCCGCCACAACCTATCATCCCAACGCGAATAATATCGCTCCCTGCGGCATAAGCGAATCGCGCCACTTCAAGGCTCCCAATCCCGACAGCAGATATCGCCGTTGTAGTTGTCTTTAAAAATGAACGACGAGTAATTCCTTCTCTGGACGAACCGTGTTCTGTGTTTTTTTTCATAACCGTTTATTATATAGTAGTATGCATTCACCCATCAATATTATATTTATGCCTATATCATATTTTTCACCTCTTTGTTTAATTAGAATTCTTCATCCTTTCTGTCTTTATGAAACATAAATATATCCCACACAAACTATTTTTATTAAATATCCCATAGTTTATTTTTTGCTGGTTATAAAGAAGCGGTTTGACTATCCTGTTCTAAACCTTAACAACTATGGCAATAATTTTTAAAGTCATTTATCTGTTTTTGACTGCTTCATTGCCGAAAAGAGAAGTTTTGTTTTTGTCCATCTATACATTACTCTTCCTTAATCTCACGTCGTTCGGGCAATTGAAATGGGAATCCCAAAATTTTGGCGCTTCAGCTGAAGTTGCCCAATACGATAAGAATTCAAAACCCGGCTTTACACTGCTCCCTCCTGAATCAACAGGCGTATTCTTTACAAATGTTTTGTTTGAAGAAAGGCATTTAACAAACCAAATATTATTAAATGGTTCAGGTGTTGCCGCAGGAGATGTTGATGGAGACGGCCTGTGCGACATTTACTTCTGCGGACTTGATTCAAATAACAAACTTTTTAAAAACCTCGGCAATTTTAAGTTTAAAGATATAACAGCAGAAGCCGGAGTTGGCTGCACAGGCTGGGATTGCACAGGGGCAGTTTTTGCTGACATAGACGGCGATGGAGATTTAGACCTAATCGTCAACACAGTCATTCACGGAACGCACATCTTTTTCAATAATGGCAAAGGGGTGTTTGCCGAAAAATCGTGCAATGCTGGTTTGAATGTTGGGAACTGCGGCACCACGATTGCCCTTGCTGATATTGACGGTGATGGAGACCTTGACCTTTACATAGCAAACTATCGCCCGGTAACATTGAGAGACCAACCTAATACACCTATCAAAATTAGTATGGAAGGAGGAAAACCGGTCGTTAAAAGTGTTGGCGGCAGACCCCTTTCGGAACCAGATTTAACCAACCGATTCACTTTTCAATTCACAATGACTGAATCAGGTTACACGATGACTCTTGAAGAGAACGGACAACCTGATCTGCTGTGTCTCAATGATGGCAATGGATGTTTTACACCTGTGTCCTGGACAGATGGAAGATTCATTGACGAGGACGGAAAACCGCTCGCTTCTCCCCCCTATGACTGGGGTCTGACAGCCTCGTTCAGAGATTTAAACCAGGATGGCTTTCCGGATATCTATGTTTGTAATGACTTCAGGTCACCGGATAGAATCTGGATTAACGATGGCAAGGGAAATTTTAAGGCGATCTCCAGAACCTCAATACGTCATACCTGTCTTTCAAGCATGGGGGCAGACTTTGCAGATATAAACCGAGATGGATTTGACGATATTTTTTCTCTTGATATGCTCGCCCGCGACCACTACCGCAGATTTACTCAACGGATTGATATGCGCCCGGAAATTCTGCCAATTGGCGTTATAGATAACAGACCACAATACCCCCGAAATATGCTCCAATTAAATCGCGGCGACGGAACTTACGCTGAAATCGCGCAGTTCTCTGGAATTGAAGCTGCTGAATGGTCATGGATACCGGCTTTTATTGATGTCGATCTTGACGGATATGAGGACATTCTAATACCCAATGGCTTTGAACGGGATAATATGAACGTAGATTCGCTTATGCGCATTGAAATGGCAAAGAAAGAAAAACGGCTGTCAAACGAAGAACTATTGAGATTAAGAAAAATGTTCCCGCGTCTCACAACTCCGAATATCGCATACAAAAATCTTGGAAACCTTAAGTTTGAAGAAGTGGGCGCTCAATGGGGATTTAATGCCGAGGTAATATCTCAGAGCATTGCGCTTGCCGACCTTGATAACGACGGCGATTTAGATGTTATCCTTAATAACTTAAACACCGTAGCCCATATTTATAGAAATAACGCGCCAAAACCCCGGCTTGGAATAAGGTTAAAAGGCTCACAGAAAAATTCTTTCGGCACAGGCGCAAGAATTATTATTAAAGGCGGTCCAGTTGTGCAATCTCAGGAAATGATGTGCGGCGGACGCTATCTTTCCTGCGATGATAAAATGCGTGTTTTTGCCACAGGTTCAGCCTCAAACTTAACCGCTGAAATCCGTTGGCGAGACGGATTTATAACAGTTATATCCAATCTCGTCCCGGATAAAATTTATTTGATAGATGAAAACCTCTCTCCAAAAACAGTCTGGCACAAAACAAATGACTCAATACAACCCTTGTTTGTTGACGTGAGCAAATCCATATCTCATTCGCATTATGAAGAGCCTTTTGACGATTTTTCTATTCAAAAAATGCTCCCCAATAAATTAAGCCAATATGGTCCGGGGGTTGCCTGGTTTGATTTAAATAACGACGGGCTGGACGACTTAATAATCGGTAGCGGGCGTGGCGGCTCAATCGCTGTCTACCTGAATCAGGGCGATGGCAACTTCATTAAATACTCCACAAATTTCTTAAATGAAGTTCTCCCCAGAGACATAACAGGAATAGTCTGTCTTAAAGACCAGAACAACCATCCTCTTGTTCTATGTGGCTCGTCAAATTATGAGGACAACGACAATAAGACGAGCATCTTAAAGATAATTGATTTCACCGATTCAAAAATTTACGAAAACTTTCCCGGACACAATTCAACAATTGGACACATTGCATCGGCGGATATAAACGGTGACGGCACGCTGGATATTTTTGTCTGTGGATATGTAATTCCGGCAAATTATCCTGCACCTGCATCTTCTTTGCTTTTCATAAACAAAAGCAATAATTGGATTTTAGATAAAACCAATTCTGCGGTGTTTGACGGGATTGGTCTGGTAAGAAGCGCGGTATTTTCAGACCTTGATAATGATGGAGCCCCGGACTTAATACTCGCCTGCGAATGGGGACCAATCAAAATTTTCAAAAATAATAACGGGACTTTCACTCAATGGGACTGGAGGCTAAAAATAGCCGACAACTCGCAATTCAAAGATGTAATACCGCAAAGTATAAGCGACTTAAAAGGATGGTGGACAGGAATAACAACAGGTGATTTTGACGGCGACGGTTTAATGGATATTGCCGCTGGAAATTGGGGAAAAAATACAAAATGGGAAAGTTTTCGGTCCTATCCGATCAGAGTCTATTATGGCGATGTTGACGATAACAATGTCATTGATGTTATTGAGGCTATCTATGATATACCAACAAAAAGATGGGTCCCGTTCCAGCCATTTAACCTCGTGGGTCTGGCTATACCCACATTGAGACTCAAACTAAATTCATTTGATGCATATGCAAAAGCAAGCATAGACGATATTTATGCAGAAACATTGAAAAAAACAAAACTCCTGGAAGCAAATTGGCTTGAATCAACTATCTTCTTAAACCGCGGAAATTACTTTGAAGTCATTCAGCTGCCGGACGAAGCGCAATTTTCACCTGTTTTCGCAATTTGCGTTGCGGATTTTGATGGCGATGGCAATGAAGACCTGTTCTTAAGTCAGAATTTCTTTGCCGTTTCTACTGAGACATCTCGCTATGACGCAGGGCGGGGTCTTATCTTAAAAGGTAATGGTACCGGACGGTTTACCCCAATGCCGGGCAAAGACAGCGGTATATTAGTATATGGTGAACAGCGTGGGGCGGCAATTTGCGATTATGACACAGATGGCAGAGTGGATATCGTGGTAACCCAGAATGCCAGCGAAACAAAACTATACAAAAACAGACTCGGCAAACCCGGATTGAGAATCAGGCTAACCGATTCAGGCAATAGAAATGGAGTGGGCGCAATTTTGAGAATTGCCAATGGCAATAAATTTGGCGCCGCACGTGAAATACATTCTGGTTCAGGATGGTTCTCTCAGGATGCATTGGTTCAAGTTATGCAGGCTCCGACAGAAAACGCGCAGATTCAGGTTAGGTGGCAATTCGGTAAAATGCTTACTTATCAAATCCCGCCAAACGCTAAAGAAATATTAATTTCCCCTGAGGCTGGCTTAAAAGTTATAAAATAAAACCGCGAAAAAATAGGGTTTGCCGATAATTGGTTTAAAATAAAACTGAAGCGATTTCCTCTATAGATGCGGTGCCAGTTGTCCCCAATTTATGAATTACGATAAATGCTGCCGCTGTTGCAATTTGGATTGATTCAGCCAACGTTGCTCCTGCGGCTAACGCGGAGATTAAATTTGCAGTTACGGCATCCCCTGCCCCGACGATATCAATTTCTCCTTTTGGCGGCAATGCGGGCTGATATTGCGTCTCTCCTGAGGCTGTTGCGCCAATCATTCCACGTTCGCCCATAGTCACAAAAATCATATTCCCGGTTTTTTTTGTCAATTCTCGCGCGGCTTTTCCTATTTCCTCAATATCAGACCTAATCTCTCTGCCAACTAATTTGTATAGTTCGTTTATATTCATTTTATAAATCAAAGGTGGAAAATTCTTTAATCCCCGACGACTATCTGCAATTATGGGAAAATTCGGATTTTGCAAAGAAAATTTGCCCAACGAATTCAATACCCTCTCTGTAATAACCCCAGTGTCAGCAACATCTACCTGTTCCAACACAGCAGCCGCGTCGGATATTTTAAACGTCTCCGAAATAAATTCTATTATTTTATCCTCAACCGATTCTGGGGTCGGCGTCCAATTCTTAAAATCAAGGCGGTTTAACTCCTCTGGCGGTCTATTTTCTGAAACAATTAAAGGCTTGCAATAAGTGAATGTGCGTCGCAAAGGGGTTCTAATAAAATAACTTAAATCAACATTTTTGAGCGACAACAATGAGTTATAAAGCTCATACCCCTCACCATCTGTTCCACAAAAGCCAATAGGAATTATTTTGCCGATGCCTAACGCCACAAGATTATTCAGGATTGTTCCGGCGCCCCCCGGTTGAGCCCTTACTTTTACCACATTGTAAACCTCAAGACCGGTTTCCAGAGATGTCTCTTTTAACTCAGGGTCAATTTCCAGATATCTGTCCAGACAAAAATCCCCAACAACAGCAATTCGCAAATCCTTATACCGACCTGTCAATTCCTTAAACCGATTATATTCAATTTTCATATAATATTTAGCAACGCTCTGTTACTCTTTAATCAACGTGTGATAGAGATTATGCAAAAACAAGATATTATCGCACTGGACATAATGCATTGCGCCGCCCATACGAGAGAAACTCTTACAAAACCTCAGATAATAGGCTGGATTATCCTTTGGTGGCTCTCCCGCGCTCCAATCCCATCTCCCTCCGTCCTGAATATCAACCACATAAATCGTATGACCTGAAACGACAGGACGGGACGATTGCAACCTTAAGTTGTTAACACAGGACATTGCCTTTTCAAAAACCTGCGGTGCCATAACAGCTGAACCGATGCAAATGACCACGCCGTTATCAAGGTTGTCTATTGCACGACAAATCATTCTGAAATCAAGATAAGCCGCCCTGCCAACCACTGCACCGTTATACATTGGATGGTTCGTTATTATATCGTAGCCGATTCCGGGATGAATAGTTAAAGGAATCTTTTTTAAATAAGAATGTCCAAGCACCGAAACATTTCTGTATGGATGTATCACAATATGATGTCCGGGCTTTATGTTGAATTTTCGCATTGTATAAATCAAATCCATCCTTGCAGCATTCAATTCGTCAAAAGGATTTCCCTCAACCTGTTTAATTAAATCCTCTAACGATGGTAAATAAATACCGTCTTCCTGAATAAATCTGCCAAGAGACCTTCCATATCCATCGCCGCGAATCCCGCCTGCGAGCAAAGCAAGCATTGTATAGCGTCCAGTTTCGTCCCACGCTCCAAATATGCCCCTGGCAACGTTTGCCCTTACATCCTCGGTTGAACATCCCAGATATGAAAATTCCCAATCGTGAATAGTTCCCGCTCCATTGGTTGCAAGATGCGTAACAAAACCTCTGTCCATTAAATGATTTAACAAAAGTTGTCCTCCATTCTTTATCAAATGCGCCCCATACATCACAATAATAGATGCCTTGCTTGCGCGCGCCTTTTTAATCTTTTCAGCGCAGTCAAAAATTTGTTCCCGCACTTTTTCATCGCACCTTTGCGGAAAATCTGCAGGCTCAACCAGAATCTCCTTAAGACGGCTCTTATGGTCTCTTGACCGCAATGGGTAAACTTTCAGTTTATCAAGATTCAATGGTTCAGGATAATTTTTCATCTTTTAAAAATATGTTAGTCTATCTCCCCTTTTACCATCTTAAATACTGTTATAGCGTCCCTGTAATCAGGGATTACAATATCGGCGCCAACAGATAACAACCTGTTTCGTTTCCATTCATCAATTCTCCCAGAGCCGTTGTTAGCCTCATCGCTCGCCACGGCTATTGCCACGCCACCAACCTCTTTTGTATTTTGAATTTCAACATACCCATCTCCAATGGACAACAATTGGCTCCCGTCTATGTTATTTTCCTTTAATATTCTCTCAATAACCATCTTTTTGGAATAGGACTGGTAGTTATCCACAGCGCCATAAATATGGGGTCGGAAATATTTTGAAATATCTAATAAATCCGCTTCTTCTGTGACATAAAACTCATCCGTGCCGCTTGCCAGATACATTTTAAAACCTCTCCTGTGAAGGTATTCAAGGAAATCCCTCGCGCCATATACAAGATACTCATCAGGCAAGATTGTCTTATTTCTCAATTTCTCTTTTCTATCTGCAATCCTCTGGTCAAGTCGCCGCAAATATTCATATTTATACCATAATGGGTCTTGCGGGGTTCCTCCTCTCTCTTTAACGCGTTCAGAAAATTGAATCATCTGGTAGATTGTCTGTTTTCCGTTAAGCCGCATCACGTCCTCTGTCATCAATTTTCTTACATCTTCGTCGGTTTCGCCCGGCAGTCTTGGAAGAAATTCCATAAACATCGGAATCATCACCTCAGGCCAGCCTTCTCTTATCAATGATAAGGTGCCGTCAAAATCAATAAGAATATGGCTTATATTAGGGCGTGGTTTAAACCCGTCGCTGACCTCAACATAACCTTTGAATAATTTGTCGGTCTTAATTATCACAATGATATTAAAAGCAAATTTAAGTCAAATTTGCAAAATTAGAATTAATCCAGAAAATATAAAGTTGAATTCTATCCTGTTTCAAAACGTCATATCAGATGTCTTTCTTCTATGAAAAATTTAATATGTTTATTAGTTGACAGATGGACAGTTTTGGTTGTTTCGCTAATAATTGTCATAGTCAGTTTATTATCATTCAATTTAACTGCGCAAAAAGGAGCAGCAAATCCATCGGTTTTTTTCACTGATGCAGTAACAAGAGTATTCCAGGATGATATTCCAGGCACCAATTTCACAATCACAATATACACGGCAAAAAACGAGTATGAACCGTTCCAGGTAGTTCTCTATGGCGGCGCTAAAGGTTTAAAAAATGTCTCTGTTTCCTTCTCCCCACTCACAAACAAAAACGGCTTCATATTGAACGCGACTAATGTCTTTGCCTACAGGGAACATTATGTTGAAATCAAAACCAACAGCCCAAAATCAACATTAAAACCCGGCTGGTATCCGGATGCCCTGATACCCCTTGTAAACCCATATACAGGAAAACCATTAAAAGGAAATAGATTTGACGGAATGCCATTTGACGTCCCGCCAATGAAAAACCAACCAATATGGGTAGAAGTGTATATCCCGTCTGAAACATCCCCGGGCGATTATATTGGAAAAATCATAATCAATGCCGATGGATTTTCTACAACTCTATTCTACAAAGTAATTGTATGGAAATTCACCCTACCCGAACGGCCTTCACTTCGCTCAAATTTTGGCGGCTTTGGAACACGTATGGCAAGAGGACATAAAGTTGAGCAAAAAAGCGAATTATTTCGGACTCTTGAATTTCGCTATAGCTCAGAATTAGCCAAACATAGGATTTCACCGTTAATCCCTTCTTATTTAATGCCACGAATAAATCAAGACGGTTCAATCAACATAGATACCGATTCACTCAATATATTAAAAAAATGGATGAACGATTTTCATATAACAGGATTCCCACTGAATTTGATAGGTACAGACCCGCTGGGAAAAGATAGAGAACGAACAACTCGCTACCTGCGACAGATGTATGAGTTTTTAAAAACAAATGGATGGGAAAAATTGGCTTATATCTATGTATTAGACGAACCAAACGACCAAGCCGCTTATGAACAGGTGCGTCAAAGGGCAAAGTTAATTCACGAATCACAGCCGGGAATTAAAGTTTTATGCACAGAACAACCAGTTCCCCAAAAGTCTGAATGGGGAACACTTGTTGGAAGCGTTGATATTTGGGTCCCGTTATGGCCCCTATTTGAAGAAAAGTCTGTTGCTGAAAGGCTTGTGGCAGGCGAAGAAGTATGGTCTTACACTGCTCTGTGTCAGGGCGCAAAAGGGCGCGATACACCGTTCTGGCAAATTGATTTTCCATTGCTAAATTATCGGATATTCAGCTGGATAAGTTTCCGCTACGGGTTAAATGGAATACTTTATTGGACAACTGTGTACTGGGAAAAAGCCGGTGATGTCTGGACAAACCCGCAAACTTACCGAGATTTTAATGGCGAGGGGTCTTTGTTCTACCCCGGTCTGGATGTCGGATTAGATGGACCGGTTACGTCAATCCGTTTAAAACAGATACGCGAAGGTATTGAAGATTTTGAATATTTAAAACTTCTCGCTTCAACCCAACCCGAAAAAGCAAAACAACTCGTATTGAAAATTGCCAGAAGCTGGACTGACTGGGAAAAAGAACCACAAAAACTTTATTCAGTTAGATACGAAATTGGAAAATTATTATCTAAATAAAAAGGTTTTTTGCGCTGATTTTTAAACAATCTTGCTCATTTGCCGGTATCCTTTTATGAATTATTCACCCTGATAATAAGAGACTTACCAATGATTCCGATTCAATCTAAAACCATCTCCATTATTCATTTGATAATGGGCTGATTTTAAATTAACCTATAAAGGAAAACAGGGCTCGGATGAGAAATGAAAAATAAACGAAAGCCGCCTGAAATCTGTCCAAACTGCGGGGCATTTGTTCCTGAAAACGCGCTTGCATGTCCTGAATGCGGCTCTGATTATGAAACCGGATGGTCTGAAAGGGCTTATTCACAAAGATTGGACTTACCCGATGAGGAGTTTGATTATGATGAATTTATCAAGGAAGAATTTGAGAAACAGGAAAAGGGGCAATTTAGAAAACACCGAGCGCTATGGGGTTTAATCGCGATAATAATCGTTATAATAATACTAAATTGGTACTTCGGTTTTATCAGGTGATAAAATGAATTAACCCGACTGGTTATCCAAAAATCTAAAACAACCTTTCTTGCATAGGGTCAATTGGCTTTTCAATTCCAAGAGGTTTTACAAGTTCAAAGTTGCATAATCTTACTTCTGGTTTTCCAAAAGTATCTATCAACAACTTATCATCTGGCGTAAAGGTGATTAAAAGATGATCGGGTTTAAGATTCAGGTCTTCATATCCACATCTAATTAGCCGGCCTTTTGCATGTTCTATTAAATCATTCACCTGGTCCTCATTGATTAATCCTGATTGCATCGCCTGTCTGGCATTAAGTCCCCTATAAAAGAGTCCATCTTTTTCAGCAAGATATTCGTCCGGACCATTCCAGAATCCCCAGATGGTTATGTATTCATGGTTAACCTCCAGCAATGGAAAATTATCGGGCGTTCGCATCTTATTAAACAACTCAAACCTGCTTAAATCTTGAACCAGTTCTATGTTTTTCCTTAAACTACCTGTTCTGTAAATTGCTCTTGGATAAATAGTTCTAAAACCTGATCTTGACAACTTCAATGCGTAGGCAAATTCTTCAAATGGCGAATTATAACCGTAGGCTATGGCGCGCCTTAACATCTTTTGGTCGGTAATTCTTGCCGGGCGCTCTCCCATTCTTGAAATTCGCCACACAAGTTTGATATTGTCTTTTGTCTGGGTATAAAACACCCGATTTTTCAATGACAAATCGCGTTTTGGGGTCCTTCTCCATCTTTCAGGCAAGAAATAATTAAACAAATCAGGGTCTCTTCCAACAACCCACAACAAACCGCCAGTGCTCTCAGCCCTTCCATAAATATAATCAACCCCGAGAATGTTCATTGCCTTCAGATGAACAGGCATAGGTTTTTTGTCCTGTATTTCAAAACGTTTCGCCATATGTTGAAGGTAATACTTACGATTTGCGCTCCTGACCGCCTGCTCATGCTCGGGAGTTCTTGCCAATAACTCATAATCCACGACCGCATAGACTATCTGGTTGTTCCGATCTCTTAGTAAAGTTCCATCTCGCCTGAGCCTTAATATTACGTGCTCGGGTTTCATATCTATTACTCTGTAGCCCTTTTGTTCCAATTCGTGTATGGCAAGCATTGTAACCCGAGCAAGAAACTCATCGCGTTCCACCCCTTTTAATCCCAAACGTTCAGCGGTTTCTACAGCGTCATATCCTTTAATCCATTCAAATAGCAAAACGTACTGGCGAAGGATATCCAATTCAATCCCGGGATGTTGAGCGATCTTTGCTGCGATTTTTGCCTCGCTCCTTCCGGTCTGCCATAATTGAAAACGTTGGCTTGGAACAAAAATACCCAATGGTCTCTGCACATTGATACGAATTCCAGCCGGACCACTTTTGCTTTCTCTTAACTCCGTTACAAGCGCAAATTCTTCAAACGGACTATTAAATTCTGCATTTATAAATTTATTGATAGTTAGAGTATCAAGCGGAACCTGTTCCCCCACTCGCGACCATTTAACGACAAGTTGCAATACTCGTCCATCCACCTCGCGAGTTGGCACTTTATAAACTATGCTCGTTCCAATTAACCGCTCGCTCTTTGTTTCAAACCATTCCTTGGCGTACCAATTCTCAGGTAGTAAATGTTCCCAGAATTTTACTCCATGCTTTGACAAATATAAATCGCCACCATCCTCGGTCTTCAAATACGCATATTTTACCCCAAGCAAATCTATTAAAGATGTTTCAGGCGGAAGTGGTTTCTTTAATGCAAATCCAAATTCATGTTCAAGGCGGCAAAGTTGCACATCCCTTTCGTTAAACCTATTGTCGGCTGTTTTAACAATCGGGTTTGATAAACCGCCGTTTGCGTCGTCTCCATTAGCTGAATATCGGTCTTTCATTACAATACTTTATAAAACTTCACTATAAAATTTAACCCATATTACCACCTTCGCAAATGTTTTAAAATAGGCTGTCAGAGTCGCCACACTATGCTATCCTTATCCTTTAGCGTTAGAACAAACAGAAGCTCCTATTTCTTAATCCGCACAATTGTCTGATTAACAATTGGCGCCGTTGTTGGAAAGTAATTGACTTTCCCATCGTATGATATCACACGAACATAATACTCAATGTCGTCGTCGGAAAAATCTTCAATGCTTACTTTATAAACTCCGCGGTTTAAATGCTTAAAATTGAGTTTCTTAAATGCGCCTTCGCCTAATTTTCGGTAAAAGATAACTGTTTCTTTTGGCAATTTCTGCGATAAAACAATTAACTTTAAACTAAACGGCTCGCCGCCTAATAGGGATGTTCTAACCGTTGGCAGGATCAGTCTGGTTGGTCCAGTGTAGATTGTTGGTGGATATAAATCCGGTGGTAATTTTTCACCTAAAATCTTCTCCATCTCGGCGCCGGGTTTCACAAGCAAATCGGTGTATATATGCTGCTCCCAGTTGGCTACAGTGCCCATTTCTCCGGGCGTGCTTAAGGTTGCAAGAAGATATTTATATACCTCGCCAAGACAATTGATAATTTCCCGTCTTGCGGGGAAGACATTCTTCCGTATTAATTCTTTTTTCTTTGACTCGTTATCCTCTTTCTTTGCAATACCGAGTTCATTTGTGAATTTTCCCCAGACGCATCTCAGCCGCCCCATTGATTCCATATATTTAAATGCATTGAGCCAGTAATTAAATCTTTCGGTATATAATTTCCCCTTAACCAGGGGTTTTAATGATTCAAACTCGCGGACAAATTGATACTCTTTAGATACAACTTCCCACTGCCGATTATCGGGTCTCATCCCGCCCGGACCTTCAACCCAGTCAGATGGACGCGGCAGTTTACAATCTATTTTCTCAAATATTTGAGCCGCCTTTACACCTGCTTCTGCGCCAAATTCATTTTTAGCCCAATCAAAATAAAAATCTTTCACGGGAGCAAATGGCGATTCTACTTTTTCAGAAGGTTGCCAGTCAGCCGCATAATCTTTATACGCAGGTCCGCCGCAATTTATCTTTTTGCAAATTCCTTCGCCTTCAATCACAATCGCAGCGATAGCAGGAAATTCTTTTATATAGGTAAAACCTATATTCAGCCATTCATTCGTAACTTGAATGTTTTCAAACCTGTAATCCAATGCGCGGTTTTTGCCTACCTTTTCAAAAATATCAAGTTTCTCAATTACAAGCTTATCCTGAAGACTCACACCAAAAATTCGTTTCCCCTTTTCATTATAATGAAGCTCGCAGAATTTTAATGTGACTGTGTATTTGCCGTTAGGAAGTTTAAAATTATATTCGCTCATATCATATCTAACCGTGCGATATACAACAGGGTCGTCTGTGCCGGAAATATCTGCTTTATCAAACGCGGCATATTTTCCTCCTGCCGGTCCTTCAACAGTCGGCAGAGCATCAATTCTCGTAAGATTTGTATTCCAGGGATATTGCGTCCAGGCTGCTTGAGCCAGCGCGAGAATGTTCGGCGATAGAATCTTTGTTCTCCAATGAATGCCCATCAACCCATCACATCCATAACGATAAGCGTCGGCGGCGTCTCTGCGCATTCTGCCAGCCCAGAGTTGAGGCGATGTAAGGGCAGGGTCGTCTTCAAGCCACGGAATAGCCCATTTACTCCTGCCCTTAACTTTTATAAAACCCTTTTCCACAGGCGTTCGTCCGACATCCCGATTAATGCAACTTACCGCGATATCTTTAGGCAAAACCCTATCAAACAATGCCCTATCCTGTTGCGGACCTAAAACCCAGCCGCAGGTTGCAAGAGCAAAAGGCGGATTAACTTCTTTATGAGCCATAATCGCCGCATTCAGATCGTTAATTGTGTTTGTGACTTCTTCGGGCTTTGTGCCTTCCCAGGTCCAGTGTTCAGGTGTCCAGAACCAATAATAATCAATCGGATATTTGTTCATAATCCGCTTAAATATCCCAGCGTAAAGCTCTTTAATAACTTCATTATCTGAGGGGAGCTTGTCTTTTGATTTCAGACGTTCAGTCACAAGTTTTGGCACAACCAGCGGAGTTTCTGTCCCGACACAGGTTTTTATTCCAAGAATTCTGGCGTATTCAAATACGCTCTTCAACATATCGCCGGTTCTGTTAAAAACCTCGTTACATTTATCCGGTTCTGTTGGCTCAGGCATAAGGCCAAACATTACCTCTGCCCCATAATCATCCCGTTCAAACAAGCTGGCTGAACCAAAAGTGAATTCGCCTGTCTTTTTCGCCTTATATCCCCAATTACCTCGTAATGTGTTTTGGTAACTCGCAGGGTATGCATACTTTACATTGCCATTTTCATCTGCGTCTTCTTTCAATCCGATCCATACTGTTGGTTCAGCGTTTGGACGTTTTTCAGGATAGGTGTGTAACCCAATAAAGTTCATCTTCAATTTTGGTAGTTGTGATAATATTGCCATATAATCTTCGTAATTCCACCAATCCGGTCCTTCGGGAAAATCGTGAAAAGGCTGAATCCCACGAAGGCGAAACATCGGTTTTCCAATTTCTGTAAAAAACTTTAACTTCTCTGCAGCCGGTTCTCTCTTCCGGGTTAACAATTCTGCTCCTTTTGGAATATCTGTCGGTTTTTCAGCTATAATCAACCTCTCTTCGGGAAGATGATCGCCGTGCAAATAAAACCTTACTCCCATATTTTCAATAAACCGATACGCGGCATAAAGAACGGCAATTTCGTCACCGCCAGTAAGTAATTGGATTTTTCTGTCTGTCTGAACAATTTCAGCAGCAATATAAGATTGCGGTTCTAATCCGATCATCTCTGATTCAATCCAACCATCAGTTGCAAGCTGTCTAACAATCCGCCAATTTTTATCTCCGATAACGATAAGGTTACCCCACTCCGGAAGACGTTTTGAGGCTATTTCTACGTTGACCAATATCCCGGTCCTTAAATAGATATACCTTCTCAATTCGCGGGCGGCAAATTGTTCAAGCGAAGAGCTCTGCTCGCGAATTACAATCCTTAACGGAGGTGTTCCTGGCGGGACTGGATCATTATATCGTTGCGCCATTAAATCATTTCCAAGAAACCATAACATCAAAAAGTAGATAAACCAACGGAATGAACAATAAACGATTATAGAAATATCCCGACTTTGACTGGCTGATTTTTCCATAGTTTGATGTTATTCATTGCATATAAATACAATCAGTCAATCAAATTATTTTATGTCTTATCAAATTCACTAATTATTTTTTGGTAATCCTCTGGTGTGTCTATATCCAGCAAAAGATTGGTTTCGTTGGTTTGAAACAGTCTTACCGGCGCATCGGTCTTGTGTATGAACTCTTTCAATGTTTCTCCGCTAAAATCATTGATTGTTCTGAATAGATTCGTCGGAATAACGATTGGATGCGCGCGCTTTTCCCCAATTGACGGCTGGCAAATGCAGCCTTCATTTGCTTCCGAAAACTTCAAGAGTGTCGTAAGAATGTCAGTTTTTATATGGGGTTGATCTCCGAGGACTATGACGATTTTGTTAATATTGTTTTTCCAGCCATTCCATAAAGCTGCCCGTTTTATTGATGAAAACATCCCGTTTTCCGGCGTCGGATTTACAATTATATTAGAAAAATCAAAATTCATCCTTTTCAACTCTTCAATTATAGAATCTGTTTTATCATTTATAACAATTGCTATCTGACCAACACCGAGTAGACGCCACTGGTTAACAATATGTCCAATGATCGTTGAACCTGCCCATTTCAAAAGAAGTTTGTTCTCGCCCATCCTGGTTGATAAACCTGCGGCAAGAATTAAACAACCGATGTTTTTATTAGAATTATGGTGTTTCACTTTTTACATTGTTCGGTCCTGACTCCATAAACTTTTTCGGCGCGAACCTGCACAAGTTGCGCCACAATGCTTACGGCTATTTCCGGGACAGTTTGCGAATGAATTTGTAGCCCGACAGGACAATGAACCCGCGCAAGAATCTCTTCTGTGGCTATAGATTGCTGTTTAAATTCATCAAATATAATCCGGGCTTTCCTCCTGCTTCCAATCATACCAAGAAAAGAAAATGGTTTGTGAATCCAGTGTTTAAGAACCAGAGCATCGTGCCGATGTCCGCGGGTTATTATCAGTCCGAATGTGTGCCAATCGGGAAATTCATTTCTTGAGAGCATTTCATTCCAATCCCCAACATTGATTGAGACCTCTTTTGGAAAAAATTCTGGGCTTGCGACTGATGGTCTATCATCAAATACCGTGACAGAAAATCCCAGCATCACAGCCATCGGCGCAACAGCGCGGGCTATATGTCCAGCCCCTGCAATCCACAAATTGCATTGCGGAAATACAATTTCTTGATATAGTAAACCTTCCTCTTCTGTCTCAATCAATTTGATATTAAAATTTTTATCTATCCCCCAACTAATCGGAGATTTCACTTCAGCAAGTTTTTGCCAGATATTTTTTGCATCAAATGCGTTTGGCAAAATTAACACTTTTACCAGACCTCCGCAGATAAGTCCTTCATCTCATCCGAAATCATGGTCAAGCAAAAGGTCAAAAATAGCGGGTTTGCCTGATACCAGCGCCGCGCGGGCGCGCGCCTGAACTTCTGCCTCCAGACATCCACCACCGATAGTTCCGAGAATCCTACCGTCCTGATAAAATATCGCCTTTGCCCCTTTTTTCTGAGGGCTTGAACCTCTGCAATCGCTAATTATACCAAGCGCAAACGGCTCATTATTTTCCGACACATTGCTTAACAGGCGATAAAATTGAGTCATAAAAACTCTATAATCCAAATCCAGAATGATTGCAATCGGATTGGAGATGTAGCCTACGACTCTACAATCCTCGTCAATCCCTCGTAAGGTCGGCGTTCATCAAGGATTCGTTCAAGTCTGTATCTTGGAAATGCTTTTAGCGATAAAACAAGTGCAATTGTAAAATCGTCCGGACCGGAACGTTCCGATCTGATTCTCAACGTGAGCGCCGCCGTCCAACTTCTTAAATCCCTGAACAGCGAGTAATACTGTTCCTCCATTCGCCCGTCACGGGCTTCAAAATGGTGAGACATATGGAATCCCCAGTTTTCATTAAATTTGTAGTAAAAGCTTGTGTAATAGATGTTTTGAGCTATATCCGCCGATGACAACGGATCATTTCTTATATAACGATTCCCAATTGTAACACTCCAGATATTATTCGGCGTAAGCGTTAAACGGTGGTTGATTTCGCGCAGATAACCGCTATTAATATCAAACCGCGCGTCCTGACTCAACATAAGATACGAGCGCGGACTGAAATCAAATTGTGAAAATACATCCGAAAAAGTAGATTGTCCCGGACGTGGACTCAGACGCCAGTCGGTGAAAATTTGCCAATCAAATAGGTTGTCAATTTCGCCTTTCCGCTTTGTTTGAAGTTTATTCCATAATGAAAACCGAAATACATTCTGGCTATCTACAGAATCAATTGAATTGTAGTCTGGATAATCAATCGGCAACGGTCTATAGCCATACACTTCATAGTCAAATTGCGGCAATTTATTCGGCTTTACCGATGGAGACGGCACATATACATAATTGATTACCGGTTGAATAATGTGTCTTAAACCGTCCAGGTCCAACATTTTGCTTTTAGTGTTCGCCCAAACCTTTGACGCTTTTGTTGAAAGCTCAACGCCCGTGTTGAAAACCGTGCGGGCTTCGGATTTCGTTGTAGCTCCATTGCCGGTGGCTTCGCTATACGCCGTAAATCTGCCGCCAACCCGGGGCGTAATATTTAGCCAGCCATAATAAGTTTGCGGCAAAAGAATTTGATGAAATGTATCAGCCCGCCACGCCGCAAAATCAGGTTTCTCATTATTCGCAAATTTTCTTCTAAACCACCCCCCCGAACTTTCACTTTCGTAATAAAATGGAGATTCTCCAAGTTGTTGTCTGTATCCGGTCAGTTTAATATCAGGCAATCTCTCCACAGTTTCATAAAAGTCGTTAATTCGCGGTTGAGCCATCAAGTCAAGACCGAAATTTGACCATTGATGATTCAATTCAAAAAAAGAGGCTGGCTGGGTGTTGCGGCGGTATTCGTGTTCAAAAAAGTCATGCAACATCATCTGATCGCTTTGATAACGCCCCACAATCTTAGCAATTGTATTGGTGCTCAAACCCATTTTATAGGTGAAATTGAACTTATGTCGGTCTGCTGGCATCTGACTGCCATTTACATCCTTGCTCGGGTCCTCATCGTGAACAAAATAATATTCAAAAGCCGTCTCACCATATTGCCCCAGATGTAAATTAACATCTGAACCAAGTCCAACGCCGCGTCGCTGTCTATAATCAAGATGCAACGCGCCGTCCAGTTCTTCTCTTAAATACCAATTATAAGAATTGAGCAAATACGGACCGTATTTCCCGCGATACCCCGGCGTGTGCGTAAAATAATTTAAATGCCTGCCAAGCCGCCGCCTATAATAAGGGAAATACATCACTGGCACATCTCCAGCGTATAAATAAGCGTTGTGGGCTTCTAAATATTTCTCCGGCACAATCTTCAGATATTTTGTCCGAACCTTGTGAGCCGGTTTTGAAAAGTCATCTGTGGTTATATAGACATCGTTAAGGTGGTAAACATTATTTGAAAGATTTGCCGAAATAGATGAACCTTTTACAAAAAACGGCGGCGCTCCACCGCGGACGTCTTTTGCCTCTATTTTTTGCTCTTTATAATCCCATTCAACAAAGCCCGCGCGCCATATCTGTCCCCTGCTCACCACACAAACGTCGCCCTCAGCCCAAATCTTCCCATCCTCCTCTTTAATCTTAATCCTTTTTGCCGTAATTACAGAATCACCGTAAAACACCCGCACACCTTTTTCGGCTGTAGCCTCGCCTGTGTTTATATCGTAATCAACAACCCCTTCAGGGTCTAATGCCTTGATAATGATCTCTCCTGTTTTTGGCTGACTATAATCTTCACCGCCTGAACAATAAAAAATTGTTGAAAACAAAAACAAAGCGCACGCATAAGAAAACGCGTTTTTAAAACAAAAAGAAACTGTTCTTTTAATCAAAAAGTCTCTATTCATTTATTAATCTATCTCTTTTAAAAATCATCACTTGATTTTGTTAGCATAAATTAATATGGAATTAAACAATTTTTAGCGGACTTTTAAAAGAGGAATCTATAACAAAAAGAATGTGGCGACGGCGTTAATTTGAGACACGGCGTTTTTGATAACACTGTGATGATATCATCATTTTTAATTTCCCCAGAGACCATTTTTAATTATGGGTGCAAAATAGAGAGCGCCCAGTTTAAGGTCAGGGGTAATAGTGCTACCTTACGCCCCGGTCATTAATGTCTCATACAACCGGTATTTTTAAAGAGCCTGTCGCCACTTAAACTAATTTACATCACTCCCCACAATTATCAATGATTTTTTCCAAGCAAATATATGTTTTCGCGCCAAAAATAACTTTGTTTATTTTGCTCATAATAAATTGCCTACATTAATATTCAGGTTTAAACTAATTTTATGTTAAACAAATTGAAAAATCGGACAAATTTGTTTGTTGCCGGCTTAATTATAGAATTCCTTGTTTTCATCGCAGCAGTTGGTTTGAGTTTTCTTTTCAAATACAAACTTTTCCACAATTTTGAAATCAGTCCGCTTGCCTTTTTTAAAGGAATTGCCTTTGCCATTCCTCCATTTATTTTGTTATTGATTATATTAAGAAGCGATTTAAATCCGTTTAAGAGAATAAAAGAGATTCTTTATAATTTTGTTGATTCCTATTTAGGGTTTTGCTCAGTCTATCAACTTGCGCTCTTATCTCTTGTGGCTGGGATTGGCGAAGAAGCGCTTTTTAGAGGATTTTTACAGGGCATTTTAGGAAATCAATTCGGAGGAGCTATTGGAATTGTGGTCACGAACCTTGCGTTTGGCTCTCTTCATTTAATCACTCAAACCTATGGAATAATTGCCTTCTTAATTGGATGCTATCTGAGTGGGGTCATTCATTACACAGATAATTTGTTCATACCAATGTGGTGCCACGCAATCTACGATTTTGCCGCATTATGTTATATAAGATTTTATAAAAAATAAAAACCGGCGTTAGAAATCCAACGCCGGTGGTCTTAATATTTTAACACCTTTTATTGTTGGTCGTATTCTCCTAAAGAACGAATCCAGATGTTCCTGAACCTGACGGGATTACCGTGGTCCTGCAACATAATCGGTCCGCGTGGTGGATGCGGTCTACCATATTTAGAAAGTTCTCGGTGCAAACTCGGACCGAGATATTCCTTTTTATGATGCAACACGATGCCGTTTAAAATAACAGTTGCATATGCCGGTTTAAGAAGTTTACCGCTTTCATCCCATCTTGGTGCTTCAAAAATTATATCATAGGTCTGCCACTCACCAGGTTTTCTTGCGGCGTTGACAAGCGGTGGCCATTGACCATATAAAGCCCCTAATGAACCATCCGCGTATGTTCGGTTCTGATAAGAATCCAAAACCTGAACCTCATATCTGCCATAAATCAAAATTCCGCTATTTCCCCGCTCCTGGCTGTTCCCCTTTACAACAGAAGGCGTGGCAAACTCAAGATGAAGCTGAAAATCTCCAAACTCATCCTTTGTTCTTATGCTGCCCTTACCATTGACCTCCATATAACCGTTCTCAACCTTCCATGCTGCAGGTTGCCCTTTACCATCAACCCATTTTGACAAATCCTTTCCGTCGAATAACACCACCGCATCAGATGGCGGCGGAGCCATATCGCTAAAACGTTCTCCAGGGGTCACAACGCGGGGCTGCGGACGGTCAGGGTCGTGAACCCTCCACTTTTGCCCGGGCAACATTGGTGTATCAGTGTAGCCCACAGGTGCTTCGCCACAGTAACAGGCGTAACCCAATAAAACCGAATAAACTGCGCTGATGATTATTTTTGTTCTTTTCATAATAAAAGATTACTTTCACAATTTTATTAAAATTTTGCAAGCAAACAATTTTTAAGAGTTAGTCAATTTATCTGCATTGTCTATTCTGTTTAAATCAAACTAAAACCTGAAAGTAAGCGCCATTTTTACAGTTGTCTCAAATATTTGCCTCCTCAAATGCCAGTCATCAAATAAATATCCGTTGTTGACAATAAGGAAAAGATCGTTGCCCGGACGTAGAGTCCACCTGAAACGGCTATTCCATCCAAGAGATTGACTTTTATTGTCATATTGAATCAGATTGTTCAACACAATATCAGGGGTGAAATTGATATCAAATTTTGCACTTGCTATCCGAACGATAAAAGAACCTTCCGGCAGATTAATATCCCGCAATTCATAAGAAAAACCTGAAGAGAAATGTTTTGTCGGTCGCCAGTTAAAACCAACTAAATAATCGCTTCGGGAACCATCATAAAAATCGCCAAATCTGTAAGAAAACATTCCCCCGATTGCCCTTGCATCACTGCTACGCAAAGTAAGTCTGCCCCATTTCCATCTGTAGTCATTCTCCGGTATAAATACATTATCCCATATTTCAAACTGCTCATCCACCACATCGCGGTTTAGTCCGAGCATTGCGTAAAAACTATCTCCTGATGGTGTAAGAATGTTAATAAAAGGCAGGTCGTGGTCTTCTTCAACAATGCGGTTTGCCAGATCGGTTTTAAATAATGGCACAACTCCAATAGATAAAGTTCTCACATAAGTAGTATTTAATCGCCACACATACCGAATTGCCTGACGGTAAAATCGGATCCCGCGTCTATCTATAAAGCCGAGTGCTGGATCAAATTTAGAACCGTTTTGTCTGAATGTGGTATGCAGGTCAAGCGGCTCGTTCGGGTAATCAACATCCACACCAAACGCCGCGTCATCGCCATCCATTTTATCGGATGAACTCCCCATAAAATAAGTTCGGACGATAAATTGGCGTCCTTCGGGCAGGCTATTATTTATGTAGTTAAAATCAATTCCGCCGAGCGCAGAGTCACCAACGGATGTCGGATCACCATAAGTGCCGATAAAACCGATATTTGACTCTTCAAACACCTGTCTGGAAATTCTTAATACTGAAAGATTTTTGCTGGAATATCTCCATATTCATCCTGCTGCACGTTAATAAACGCCAGACTTGTGCCATCAAACCTTCCCGTTAATCTTAAACCGCCTAACAAATCAACAGGCTTGCCATACGGGTCTAAACCGATCCGCCGGGAGTAAAATGGAAGTGGAGAAAATTCAATCCCACCAAAACTAAACAGGGCTGAGTCGCGAGCAAAAAAATCTCGCTTTTCAGGATAAAACAACGGAAACCTGGTTAAATTTACCAGCCTGTCATCAACCTCTGCGTCGGCAAAATCCGTATTAAGAGTCGCCTGTGCGAGCAATGATGGAGTTATATTATAAGAAATATCCAGTCCCGGTCTTAATTTCCAGTTTTTGAGATTCTCCTCTTTGTCTTCTCTAAATGCGATGCTTGCAACTGGTTTAACTTCAAGTCCCAGCCCTTGATGAATGTTGGTAATTCCTCGGATTTCGCCAAAATCGCTAAGCAACGTCATCTCTCGCGAAGGACTTATCGCAGTCCACCTTACCACCTCCTGTTTGCGTCTAATCACCCGTTCAATATTGCATCCCCAGTAACCTCGCGAAATATCAAAGGCTATGCTCTTAAATGGAATTGAGATTTCTACGCCCCACCCGTGCTCCATAATCTTTGATTTAGCAAACCAGATTGCGTCCCAGTTTTTTCTTTCAACATAAAAGTCCTGAATCTATCCATCAATCCTCGCCCCTGCCGGATTAATCGCAAAATAATATCCAAATTGTTGCCTTCCAAAAGTGTCAATGGCGATTTTGATATAATCGTCCGAGCGTAGATTCGCGTCTCTTTGCATCTGCTTGACAATTATTTTGTGCGGCTCGCTATCATAACACATTATCCCAATGTAGAGGAAATTTTCATCATAAAGCATTCTAACCTCCGTTTGCTCGCTCGGCGCCGCACCAGCTACTGGAATTACCTGTGTAAAATTAGTTATTGGTTTTGAAATCTTCCAGCAATCTTCATTCAGAATACCATCAATTACAGGCGGCGTCGGTGTTCTGACCGCTTCTATAAAAGGTTTTTCAGCAGCAATGGAGAAAGAGACTGATAAAAATAAAATACTAAAAATAATGAATTTAACAAAATAACAAACAGCGGTATCCACAGCCCGCTTGCTACGTCTGTTAAATTCCAACTTCATCAATCTAATGTATTTCGCTAATTTTTAAATGGATAAATGCAATTATTTTGATTAATTCAGACTCCTTTTTAAACAAAATTATTCAGAAAAATTATGAAGATTAATTTGCGGTTTATTATGGCGATTTTTGAACGATACCGGGAATATCGTCAGAAGAAATCTTTCTGGCGCCTCCGCAAATGTAGATTCGTCCATCATTATCCAGCCAGAGTCTCGGACGCGAGATGGTGTATTCGTGTGTCTCTCTTAAAAACAGGCGGCCATCAGGACTGATCACCGAATATTTAAAAGTTTTCGCCCCCACCTGATAAAGAATATGCAGGTTGTTGAATTTATCAAGATTTGTCTCGGGTCTCCCTATAGAGGTTAAGTTTCCCAAATAAACCATTTTAAATATTTTGTCTTCTTCCACATTGCTAAGCCTGAAATAAAGCCGAAGGTGTTGTTTGAAATTTGCAAGCAGCAAGGCATATTTCCGAACCTCCGGTGGCGTGTTCGGGTCTTTTTCTTTCGGAACGCCAAATTCTTTTTCCCAGATCTTTACCCCTGTAACAATATCAAATGTGGAGGGATCGCTGTTAAAAGTTTTGTTCCACGATTTTATTTTAACATTCACCGTAGCTGAATATCTGTCCGGGGAATTTACTTTAAAATATGGTTGAATATCTATTCTTAAAATAGCAACCTCGCCGCTCTGTATAGTAAAATCCTCCTGCGCGGGGATATCAGTTTCTTTTGCTATAACTCGCCCGGATTTTGTCTCCATTGTGAAATCCAGCCAATCATCTTCTTTTTTAAACGCGATAGTCTGACCCGAAACATTGCTGATTTTGACTACAGCGATTATTGGTTCATAAGCGAGGTATTGTTCCTGCGGAAATGAGAGATCAACTTTTATCTGCGCCCTGCCAATTGCAGTTATCAATAATAAACCGCCGACAATCCCCAATAATTCAAGTTTTAAACCCCGTATGTGAGTAAAATTCATTTTAAACAGGTTTATTTTTCAATTCCAGTTCGCTAATCTTTGCTTCAAGTTCAGATACGCGCTGTAGTAATTCTGGCAATTTTTGCATTGAGACAAAAATTCTTTTCATCTGTTTATCGGGCTGAGCCGGTATTCCCATCCATTTCTCGCCCGGCGGAACATTGTGCATAAGTCCAGATTTTGCCATCAAGATTGCGCCGTCGCCAATCGTAAGATGCCCGGCAATGCCCACCTGACCGGCAAGGGTAACAAAATTTCCAAGTTTAGAACTTCCGGCAATTCCTACCTGCGCCACAAGTATGCAATGCTCGCCAATTTCAACATTGTGGGCAATTTGCACAAGATTGTCCACCTTGGTGCCTTTTCTGATAATCGTTGAACCAAGAGCCCCGCGGTCAACTGTCACATTGGCGCCAAGCTCAACATCATCCTCAATCACCACATCTCCCACCTGAGGGATTTTTAAATGTTGTGTTCCATCAAATACATAACCGAACCCGTCAGAGCCGATTACAGTGCCTGAATGGATTCTAACCATTCTGCCGATCTTGACATTGTGATAGATTGTAACATTTGGAAATATAACGCTCTGTTCATCTATAACTGTTCCTTCCCCAACATACACATTGGAATATAAAATGACTCCTGGTCCGATTTTTGCCTTATCGCAAACAACACAAAACGGTCCGATATAAGCGGTCGGATCAACTGATGCATTATTAGAAACCTGGGCAAACTTGTGGACTCCCGGCTCAGGCTTCTTCTCAGGGTAAAAAATCGGAATCACTTTAGCATACGCAATCCTGACATTTTGCACCCTGATTAATGTCTTTTTGTCAGAATGGAAATCCTTATCTACAAGTATCGCTGACGCCCCGCCGCTTTCAGCCAGCTGGAAAAACTGTTCCTTCTCGGCAAAGGTAAGGTCCCCCTCTTTCGCCCTGTCTGCGGCGGCAAAACCTGTCAGTAAAATGTCCGCATTTCCGACAACTTCGCCATTTATCAACCTTGCAATCTGACCGGCTGTATAAGGCATACGAGTTATGTAAGTCTTTTATAGATAAGTTTTAAACGATTAAATCCCGCGCTCTTCAATAATCTGATTGTTTTTCCCCAAAACAATTATTTTCGGTTGCCAGTTTTTTGCCTGTTCAATATCAACGTTGGCAAAGGTCATTATTATCAACAAATCCCCGACCTGTCCAAGTCTTGCGGTGGCGCCGTTTAAAATAATTTCCCCGGAACCACGTTTTCCGGGGATCGCATAGGTCTCAAATCGTTCCCCGTTAGCCATATTACCACATAAAACGCGTTCGTATGGCAAAAGACCAACCTTTTCCATCAGGTCAATCGCTATCGTCAGACTGCCTTCATAATTCAAACTCGCCCCTGTTACACTGGCGCGATGTATCTTAGACTTTAATATCTGGACTAACATATTTTCAAATTTATCATACAACTATAAACCACAGCGATTTCTTTTCAATAATAATTTATATACTTTTTAACGCGAAAATAGTTTAATTTTATTGATAATAATTCTTGAATTAAATCCAATTTTGTTTACGCTAATTTCATAATAAGGACGCAAAGCCAACTGGTTTTTGCGTTTGGCATTAAATTATAACCATTAAAAAGATATAGCCTATGTCAAACAGACCCCTTAATGTAGGATTAATTGGCGGTGGCAGGGGCGCATTTATTGTGCACCCTCACCAGAGAGCAATTCACTTTGACGGCACGCGTCGCGTTGTTGCAGGCGCGTTGTTTCCTGACCCTAAAATAGCGCTTGAGGAGGCAGAAAAATGGCCCTATCCAATTAAAGGATACGGCTCTTATGACGAAATGATTAAAGCCCAGGCATCTCTTCCTGAAGAAGAACGGCTTGACTATGTATTAATCGTTACGCCAAATCACGTCCATTTTGACCCGGCTATGAAAGCGCTAAAGGCGAATATCCCGGTCTTCTGCGAAAAGCCGTTGACTGTAAACCTCAAAGAGGCTACAGCTCTCGTGAAAGAAGTCCGTAAAAGAAATATTCCTTTCGGTGTTGCGCACACTTACCTGGGACACTGGACGAGTAGATTCTCCAGATTCATCGTCCGTAGCGGTTTACTGGGACAAATTCGTTGGATAGACTCCTATTACCTTCAGGGATGGCTTGCAACAAAACTTGAAGATACCGGCCAACAACAAGCCTCCTGGAGAACAAATCCAAAGTTAGCAGGCGGCAGCTGCTGCGGCGGGGATATTGGAACCCATGCGCTTATGCAACTCCGTTACGTAACAGGACTTGAAGTAACCAAGGTATCAGCCCAGATGGAAACTTTTGTCCCAGGGAGAAAACTTGATGACCATTTCACAGTTTATTGTGAATTAAACAATGGCGCAAGAGCACTCGTGCGCGCATCTCAAATCTGCCACGGACACAAAAACGACCTCGGAATTGAAATCGTTGGCACAAAGGGCACACTCCGCTGGCGTCAGGAAGACCCCGAATGCGTCATTATTCATCTACCAGGCCAGCCCGATAAAGTCTATTGGAGAGGCGCGGTAACTCCAAATGATGGGTTCCTTGGCGATGTGCCACAGGATTTGCTCTCTGAATCGCTCCTTCCTCCAGGCCATCCCGAAGCCTTCCACGACGCATTCGCAAGATTGCATCGTTGCTTTGAAGCCGATGTGCGTAAGTGGAAAGCCGGCCAGCCATTCTCCTGCGATGGCTCAAAATATGCCAATGTTGAAGATGGCTGGATGGGCATTGCATTCATTGAAACCTGCATAAAGAGCAACGCAAAGAAGGGTGCCTGGGTTTCTATGCCCAAAAAGATTTAGAATATAACCTTCTCGGATATTGGGCATTCCGATAAAAATAAGGACGCTTAAATTTAAGCGTCCTTGTTGTTTTTTTATTAAAAAATATCTTCAAAATAAATAGAGACCAAAACTAAAAAGTTTTGGTCTCTAATTGCACCCCCCTGGCATCACCTGTCATTCCAGCTACAAATATTCAATTTATTTATATTATCAAATATCGCTGGAAGCAGGTTAAAAACCATTTAAAAACCAACCCGACTGCCTGTGCCCCGTCGGTTTTCAATGATCTCTGGGTTTAGAGTTTTTATAAATTATTAACTAATCAAATCAACAGGAATAAATACTTAACATCGTCGGGTAAAATACGGATATTAAAAATAATTATTTTTAATATTAAATAATTTAAACCTGGTATATCCCCTTTCTGATGGCGTATATCGTCAATCCTGCGACATTGTGAATACCAAGCTTACTCATTATTCGTTCACGATGTGTTTCAACTGTTCTTGTGCTTATTCCAAGTTTTACGCCGATCTCTTTACTTGAAAACCCTTCTGCAATTAACTTCAAAATCTCAACTTCGCGTGGTGTTAATTCTTGTTGGTTTCCAAATACACCCACAGAATGTCGGACATACCCATTTGCTAAAATTTTTTCTACTTTCTTACAAAAATATTTATTCCCTGCACACACCTCATCAATCGCCAGTATAAGCTCGGTAACCGGCGAGTCTTTTAAAACATACCCAGAAGTGCCTGCTTTTAATGCCTGTTTAATATATTCAATATTATCATAAACCGAAAGTACAATGAATTTTGTATCTAGCGAGACCATTCGCGCTTTTTCAATTATATCATATCCTTTAATATCAGGCAGATTAATATCAATTACCATAACATCTGGCTTTATGTTTTTTATCATAGAAAGGGCTTCTTCTCCCGACTTTGCCTCGCCAACAATGGCAATGTTACTCTTTGATACAAAAGAAGACTTCAATCCTTCAAGAACCACCGGATGGTCGTCAACAAGTAAAACCTTTATTTTCCTCCTTTTTTTCATAGAATAATTATAACGAATTAATACCATTTACAATTTAATATCTCTTTAGGTTGTTTGTAAATAAAAAATTATATTATTGCTCAACAGAAATCAAAATATTTTTAATTAGAAAAATTGGAGGTTCAAATTCAACTGCAACATAATGTTTTTAAATTAGTCTTACGTAGTCTTATATTCTTTTAATAACCTTTAAAATATTGCAATGATTCTTAACGCAAACCGCCATAACCAATAAAATTTCTCTCAAATTTCTTGTTGATTAATTTCAGGCAATTGTTATTATTTTTTCGCTCAAAGTCATCAGTTGTTGGCTTGTGAGCTTTTTGTCTGGAAAACTTAACTTTGAAAAGCAATGAGCGCGCACATCAATAATTTTCCTAAACTTCACAATGCAATGTGGCCTGGACTTGTGGGCAAAGGCTCTCCGGGCGCTGAACCTTACATTGACCTTGACACAATGCTAAACCTCACCGCCGCCGCTGAGGTTGATGGTATTAAATTTGACGGTGTGGACATTTTTCTATATGAACCGCATATCAATATTGATATCAGCGATGAAGACCTGAAAAAGATTGCCGATAAAATTACCTCTAAAAATCTGGTTGTTGGTTCGGTTGTAGCTCCAATCTGGCAACCAACCGGGGGCGGTTCGGCAATGGGAAACGAAGAAGAACGAAGGCGGTTCGTAGAACAGGTACGCAAAGGTTGCAGGATTGCCTCCAAACTTAGAGAGCTTGGCGTTCGCCCCTACGGTGTTGTGCGTATTGATACTGCCTGCAGCGTATCAGATTGGGCAAAAGCCCCGGAAGAAAATACTAAAAAGATCGCTCAAACATTTCGTGAAGCCTGTAAAGTTGCAGAAGACTTTGGCGAACGTTTAGCGGCAGAAGGTGAAATCTGCTGGGGAGGACTTCATAGCTGGCGGCAAACAATAAGGTTATTTGAAGAAGTGGGCAATCCAAAGACACTCGGTTTCCAAGCCGATATGGCTCACACACTCCTATTCATTCTCGGCTACAATGCGCCAGAGGACGCTTTGCTGCCGGAGAATTTTGATTGGAATGACAAAGTCGCATTTGATGAAGCGTATAAAAAACTAACCAATGCTTTGCGTCCCTGGACAATTGACTTCCACGTCGCTCAAAATGACGCAACTGTAAAAGGATCAGGCACGCACGAAAAAACCGGTCACCATTGTCTCGCCACCGACCCAAATGGAAAATTAGACATCCCCTACCATGCAGGTTTCTGGATGCGCGATGAAAACGGCAACGTTACAAAGGCATTTAAACACATTTGCTGGGATGGATGTATGTTCCCGAACGAGGTAATGATGAACCAGCAAACCTGGAATGACATTTTAAAGGTGATGATAGCCGTCAGAGACGCACACGGCTGGCAGGAACCCCAAACTCAAGCCGAGGCTGGAAAATCCGCCCCTGAAAAAGTTGAAATCAAACCAAAAAAAGTCAAGAAAACCTCCGCTAAAAAACAAATTAAAAAGAAGGCGAAAGCGAAATCGGCAAAAACTGGAAAAGTTAAAGTTAAAAAAACTGCAAAAAAGAAGTTAGCCAAAAAGAAAAAATAATTGGCGTTCAAACAGAAAAATTAATTTCTAAAACTATAAATCAAAACTAAAGAATTAATCAGACTATGAAAAAACTAAACATTGGTATGTTAGGGTGCGGTTTTATGGGACGCGCCCACTCAAATGCGTTCAGAAAGGTCAATAATTTCTTTGACCTTGAATATCAGCCTGTGCTTAAGGCTGTTTATAGCTTGCATGAAGAAAAGGCAAAAGCCTTTGCGGAAAAATGGGGATATGAAAGCATTGAAACCGATTGGCGAAAATTAATTCAAAGAGACGATATTGATCTGGTTGATATTTGCCTTCCGAATAATCTTCATAAAGAGATCGCAATTGCCGCGGCAAAGGCTGGCAAGATGATAATCTGCGAAAAACCGCTGGCAATGAATGGTAAAGAAGGCGAGCAAATGGTGAAAGCGGTAGAAAAAGCAGGCGTCCCTAACCTTGTCTCCTATAATTATCGCCGTATTCCGGCTGTAACCCTCGCAAAACAATTGATAGATGAAGGACGACTCGGGCGAATTTTCCATTATCGGGCAAAATTCTTACAGGACTGGACGATCTCCAAAGACCTGCCTCAAGGCGGCAATGCCCTATGGCGACTTGATG
>JBAMMJ010000036.1:58210-61793 GCA_039793825.1 Verrucomicrobiota bacterium
TAAAAGTGGCTGGCAGCGGTGTAACCGGCGACCTCCTCGCGCATTGTATTGACACCGCCCTGTGGCTAAACGGAGAAATAGACGAAGTCTGCGCAATGACTGAAACCTTTATTAAAGAACGACAGCATACCCTCACAGGAAAGGTTGAGAAGGTTGGAATAGACGACGCCTGTGCCTTTCTGGCGCGATTCTCAAACGGTTCGCTTGCCACATTTGAATCCACTCGCTACGCTCGCGGGCATAAGGCTCTATACACATTTGAAATCAATGGAGAGCACGCCTCTATATTCTGGGACCTTCACGACTCACATAGGCTTCAATACTTTGACCATAGAGACCAGGGTATTGTTCGCGGGTGGCGTTCTATTCACGTCACTGATGGCGACCATCCTTATATGAACCACTGGTGGGTGCCAGGTCTAACAATCGGCTACGAACACAGCTTCGTTCATCAGGTTGCGGATTTCATTGAAGGAATCTCTAAAGGCAAACCTGCCGGACCAACATTTAAAGACGCGCTCGCAACTCAATATGTATGCGACGCTGTTCTCCAATCCGCGCAGACCGGTAAATGGGTAAAAGTCAAAAAAGTTAAATAATTTAATAGATAAAAAGTTAGATAATTGCTAAATTTGGCGAAATAAGAAGTTCAAGGAAAAACACTATGGCAAAATCTAAAACTATTGAAAAGGCGTATCAAATTGCCTCCGAGCGGTATGCTGAATTAGGCGTTAATACAGATAAAGCAATTGAACGATTGAGCACGGTTTCAATCTCCGTTCACTGCTGGCAGGGAGATGATGTTGGCGGATTTGAAAATGCAGGCAGCGAGCTTGGCGGGGGTTTGGCTGTAACCGGTAATTACCCCGGCAAAGCAAGAACGCCGGAAGAACTTCGGGCAGATTTTCTTAAAGCAATGTCGCTTGTTCCGGGACAACACCGTTTTAATCTCCATGCCTGTTATGCCGAAATGTCAGGCAAGAAGGTTGATCGTGATGAATTGAGTCCTGAACAATTTAAAAACTGGATTGGCTGGGCTAAGGAGAACGGTATTGCGCTTGATTTTAACCAGACCTACTTTTCACATCCAAAGGCAGCGGACGGCCTCACATTGTCACACCCCGATAAATCTATCCGAAAATTCTGGATAGATCACGGTATTCGCTGCCGTGAAATCGGAGCAACCTTTGGAAAAGAATTAGGAAAAACCTGTTTAACAAATCTCTGGATACCGGATGGGATGAAAGACACACCCGCAGATAGAAAGGCGCCAAGAGAAAGATTGTTAGAATCGTTAGATGAAATTTTTAAGAAAAAGATCGATCCAAAATTAAACATAGATTCCGTTGAGCCAAAATTGTTCGGTATTGGTTCGGAAAGTTATGTTGTCGGTTCACACGAATTCTATCTCGGCTATGCGGTCAGCAGAAAGAAACTTCTCTGCCTTGACGCTGGTCATTATCACCCGACCGAAGGAATTGCCGACAAGATTTCTTCGGTTCTGATGTATTTGCAAGAAATTGCTCTACACGTTAGCCGTGGTGTTCGCTGGGACAGCGATCACGTGGTCACACTCACCGACGATTTGCAAGCGATTGCCCAGGAACTTGTCTGGGGAAATTTCCTTGAGCGCACTCACATTGGGCTTGACTACTTTGACGCAAGCATAAATCGTATCGCAGCCTGGACGATCGGCACAAGAAATATGCTCAAAGCACTCTTAATCGCAATGCTTGCGCCCATTGATAAACTCCGCGAAGCCGAAAATTCATTTGATTACACAACGCGTCTGGCTCTGATGGAAGAGGCTAAAACGCTTCCTTATAATGCTGTCTGGGATTATTACTGTCTGAAAAATAATGTCCCGGTCGGTGAAGAATGGATTAAAGAAGTTAAAAAATACGAAAAAGAAGTCCTTTCAAAACGACAATAAATTTCCCAATAACCTAACCTCAACAGGATCAGGCAAAACTCTCTTATGACTGAAACAGTATCAACAGCAACCAACCCGGCGCTGGGGGTGGCAATTTTTGCCCTTGGCGGACTTGCCGGCGCAATATTCTACCTCCCATTCAAAAAAGTTAAAAACTGGGCTTGGGAAAGTTATTGGATGATATACGCAATCACGGGGCTTGTAATAGTCCCGTGGTTGCTTGCGCTTGGAACGAGCCCAAACTTTACCTCAGTCATTAAATCCGCACCGAGTAAAGAAGTCATTTATTGCTTTTTATGCGGGGCAATGTGGGGCGTTGGGGGACTTACCTGGGGTTTGATGATTAGATATCTCGGTGTCGGTCTGGGACTTGCAATCGGATGCGGTCTCTGCTCAGCCGCAGGCACAATTATTCCAACAATGATTAAAGGACAATTCCTGCAACTCTTCAAATCTACCGCCGGCATTGTCTCCCTGATCGGCGTCGCAGTCTCAGTAACGGGAATAATCCTTGTCGGCAAAGCCGGTATGTCAAAAGAAAATGAACTCCCTGAAGAAGAAAAGAAAAAAGCGGTCGCGGAGTTTAATTTTAAAAAAGGCATAATAGTAGCCATTTTTTCAGGGCTTATGAGTTCGGCAATGAGTTTTGGTTTGCAAGGTGGACAGGAAATGGAAAAATTGGCTTTAACCATAGACCCAAAAACAACAAATACCTGGCGCGGAATGCCAGTTTTGGTTGTTGTTTTGCTCGGCGGCTTTGTTGTTAATGCCCTGTGGTGTTTGTTTTTGAATCTGAAAAATAGGTCTGTAAAAGATTATGTTAGGAGCGATGCTCCAATAATCGCCAATTTGTTTTTCGCCGCTCTCGCCGGCGCAATCTGGTGTTCGCAATTTATTTGCTTTAAAACCGGCGAACCGCCGATGGGCAAAATGTCTTACGTCGGCTGGGCAGTTTTAATGGCAAGCGCAATTATGTTTAGCACTTTACTCGGAATTATGTTAGGTGAATGGAGGGGAACAAGCAAAAGGACACGAACATATCTGGCAATCGGTCTTATATTCCTTCTCCTTTCCTCCGTTATTGCCGCAATAAGCGGCTATTTAGGACAGCAAGCCGCAGCATAGACAATAACACGCCAAATCTGCTCAAATATTCTAAAGCAATTTATTTATTTCTATTTGCGAAAAGTCCAATCTGATTTAATTATAGTTAAATGGAAAAATTATCTATTGACAATGGGACTAAAGTCCTGAACAAGTTGCCAGATAAGAAAGGATATTTTGGTGACTTTGGTGGATGTTTTGTCCCTGAGACTTTAATGCATCCACTGAAGGAATTGGAAAAAGAATATTTGAAATCCCAGAATGACCCTGAATTCCAGAAAGAATTAGATTACTATCTAAAAGAATTTTGCGGTCGCCCTACTCCACTTTATTTCGCTGAAAGATTAACAAAAGAACTTGGCGGAGCAAAAATTTATTTAAAACGTGAGGACCTTCTGCACACTGGCGCGCACAAAATTAATAACTGCATCGGACAGGCTCTGTTAGCAAGACGAATGGGCAAAACTCGGGTCATTGCCGAAACTGGAGCAGGCCAGCACGGAGTTGCGACTGCCACTGTTGCCGCAATGTTTGGCTTAAAATGCG
>JBAMMJ010000037.1:0-1047 GCA_039793825.1 Verrucomicrobiota bacterium
TGAGTGAATACGATTCCTCTCCGTTCCTCTGTGGTGAAAAATAAATAAACCACAGAGAGCACAGAGAGACACAGAGAAGAAACATTTTGTTTACACCCATCAGAATTATATTGATTTTTTGCATCTTCCTACCCACCTAATTATGAATGGCTGCCAGTGTATGACGCCTTCGGGGTCGGTTCAGCCAAATACTAGATAATTTTGCAAAATCTAATTTCACCCAAAAGTGCCTTTTTTTAATGGAATGCTAATGAATTCAGGTTTATTTTAGTTTAATGTTTATTCAGTTGCATAAATCCGAACTAATAGCGCAAATAACAGTATTATTTTAAAACGCAATTTTGCCCGGTTCGCTAACGACCAGGTGGTTCAGAAAAATTAATTTGTAAAAGATCATTACTTGATGTAATGTAAATTAGTTGATGAATGCGACTACAATAAAAACCGAATTTGCTCCATCTGAGAGAGTCCCGTTAGACATTGTATATAAACAATCTGAATCTATATCAACCGATACCGTCATCCCCAATCTTTTAAACTCAATGATTAATTTTGTCCTGATATTGAACAAATATCGCCAGATTATTTTTGCAACAGAGAATTTCCTACAATTTACAATAGAAAAAGATTTGAAAAAGATCATCGGGTTGAGGCCCGGCGAAGCCTTTGGTTGCACTCATTCTATGGAAAGCAAATCAGGGTGCGGCACAACTAAATTTTGCGCCGAGTGTGGGGCTGTCAGGTCCATTTTAAATTCCTTAGCCGGATACAGGGATTTGCAGGAATGTAAAATCACGCGCGTTATTTCAGGAAGGCCGGAGGCGCTTGATTTGCTGGTCTATTCATCGCCGTTTATTCATAAAGGCGAAAAGTTCGTAATGGTCTCATTTTTAGATATTAGCCATCTGAAAAGGCGCAGGACGTTGGAAAAGTTATTTTTCCACGACATTATGAACTCTGCAGGAGGACTTCATTCCTTACTGGAGCAGGTTAAAGAAGAAGCGCCGCCAGTTATGCAAACGGATTTAGAAATAGCTCTCAATGCCG
>JBAMMJ010000037.1:1057-5970 GCA_039793825.1 Verrucomicrobiota bacterium
GCCGCCTACGACATATTGGAGCAGATTAAAATGCAGCGCGAACTCACTATGGCGGAAAACAATGAACTCAAAATTAATCCATATCCGATACATATTCACGATGTATTTCAGATAGTTATCTCTCAATTGCAATGTCAATCCATATCTCGCGACAGGTTTATCAAGATTGATGAAAAATCCCAAAATGAAATAATCTTTACAGACCCAACGGTTCTTAAACGGGTCATATACAATTTAATTAAAAATGCACTGGAAGCGATAGGGATGGGCAAAACCGTTACAGTCGGGGCAGTTGACGAAAAACAGACAGTGAGGCTCTTTGTTCATAACCCTGCATTTATACCTGAAAAGGTTCAACTCCAAATCTTTCATAGATCATTTTCAACAAAAGGCACCGGCAGAGGGATAGGCACTTATTCGGTAAAGCTGTTAACGGAAGGCTTTCTACAGGGGAAAGTCTGGTTTGAATCCACTCAGGAAAACGGAACTACGTTTTATATAAGATTGCCTAAAAAAATTGAGATAGAAGAGGAATATCCCAATAGCAGCATTAACGAATGAGTCAAAACCACCGATTACTTAGAAGCCACAACAGTTTTGTTTCCTATGCAATACAAATATTTCTCGCCGCGTAGATAAAACTTATCATTTGAAACCGCCGGTGAAGCATGAAATTTGTCGCCCATTTTAAATGCAGAAATTTCTTCATATTTATCGGACACCTTTACGACATACACATCGCCGTTTTGACTGATTAAATAAAGTTTATCCCCAATGAGCGTTGGCGAGGAGTGAAAATCCTTTTCATAATTTTTCTCCCAGACTTTTTTGCCATTTTCGGCGTTTAGACAGGTCAAAACTCCCATAGTTGTTATTGAAAAAACATAATCTTTTGTGGCTGTCGGACTCGTTACATCGGGGACATTCTCTTCCGAGGTCCATAAGACCGATTTTGTAATATCGCCTCTGCTCTGTGGGTTAATGGCGATCATCTTGTCGGAAGGGCTGATAATAAACAGTCTGCCATTTGAATAAATTGGCGAGGGCGTTACCTCGCCGCTTAATCCTTCATAACGCCACAACTCGGTTCCATCGGTTACAGAATAACCAATCGCATAAGGCACAGAAAGAGTTGCTATTTGAGCCAATCCCTGATGTTCAAAAACAAGCGGCGTTGCCCACGAACTGCTTACAGGGCGTGGTTTTTGCCAGATTGTTTTTCCCGTTGCGGTATCAAATGCGTAAAGTTTTGATAACTTATCTTCAGCTTCGCCCTGGTCAAGTTGAACTAACAACATATTTTTATAAGTTACCAATGAAGCGGCGTGACCGTGCGGATTCTTTGGTTCACCTAAATATTTTGACCAGACGATATTGCCATTGAAATCCAGAGCCGCAAGGTCGTTGTTAGCAAATATGACAAAAACCCTTATGCCATCGGTTGCCATCGTGGCAGCCGCATAGCCAGTATAATCAGGGATTTCAGGGACTTTTTGGGGACTGCCAGGGACGTTCTCAATCGCTTTTTGCCAGAGCAATCTTCCATCCTCAACGCTATAACAAAAGACCTCGCGTTTATGAGCCGTCCCGGCGCTGATAAATACCCGCTCTTTCCAGACAATCGGCGAATTAAAACCGTTTGACGGAACGGCGACTTTCCATAAAAGATTAAGACCGCTCTCAACATCCCATTTAATCGGAAGATTTGTGTAAACAGCGGTGCCATCGCCAAACGGACCGCGAAACCGGGGCCACTGTCGGATAAAATCCTCATACGATGGCAAATATTCAATCGCCGAAACCGCAGTTTTTTTCATCGCCTCCATGCTTGAGGGAAGTTCAGTGGTGGTATTTTTCACAATTACAAAACCCACAGTCGCAAGACATAATCCAATTAATAAAATCGCTCCGGCAGACCTGTAAAATTCGCTCTCGGCTGTCTGAGTCTTATTTTTATTTTTCAAAATGCATATCCTCCGTTTCCAGAACGCAAACTGGATTGAAGCCACAAAAAGAATGCCGCCGGCAATAAGCAAGTTTTTGCCAAGTTTGACAAATCTTATATGCCGCTCGTGAGCGGCGCGTAGTTCAAGGTCAAGCTTTCGGATTTGAATTTTTAACGATTCATCATTGGGGGCATCAACAAGCCTTTGTTTTAACTGCGCGATTTGGTGTGAATTAAGGGGATGATTGGCTTTGAAATAGATATGACTGATTAACATCATTACGGCTATCAGCGCGCAAAAAATCCCGGCAATAGCGGCCGTTTTTAATCCAATATCCTGCCGTATCTGTTGCGGATTTGACACCGCGCAGGCAGATTTAGATTGCGCGTTTGTGTTTTCTTTATTCATTTTTATTTTTTCTGAACCAACTTTTGCAAGTTCCGCACTCTGATAATCTCTTTTGGACAATAAGCATAACAGCGTCCGCAGGCTACGCAAGAGGCTCTATCTGGCTCGTAGATTGACCGTTGAGTGGCAAAAAGCGCCCCCATAAGTTTCAAACCTATAACAAGCCCAACAAATCCGCCAAAAATAGCGCCGCCAAAGGCAAACCTGTCTCTAACTTTTAATGCCTCTGAGTATAATTCATCAATTGAACCGCCTTTTTGTCTGAACGCTTTGGTTTCATCGGTCTGGTCTTTGAATTTTCCTGATTCTTCTGCTGCAATCCTTTCCGCGAGACTAACAGTTCGGTTCATTTTTGAGAACGCGACCGAAAGTTTTCCTCCGCCTGCAGCGCCTGCAACCACAACAACAACCGTTATCAGGGTAAGGGCGAGAACATTTCCAATGTTAACTGGTGTTTTTTCAGGTTGTTGAGATTCAGGCGTTGGTGTTGCAATTGCACCATAAGGACAGGCAACATCGCAAATCTGGCAACGCACACAATCCTCGCCTGTGAGGTAAACGTTCCATTTAGAAATCCTTGATAACAGACTCAATATTGCTCCATAAGGGCAAAAGAATCTGCAATAGGGACGCCCGACAAACATTCCGACAAGAAGAAATATCCCGCCGAGCATTAGCATATTAACGCTGCCACCGAGCCGATAAAAAGAAATAAACGGGTCGTATTCACATATTAAAAAGGCGCTTCCTGTCGCGGCAAAAAGCACCGCTAAACCAAGATAAACAAAAGGAATTATCCTTAACGCGTTTTCTATCCACGGTTTTATTTTTATAGGTTTCCAGACAACAATATCTTGAATCGCGCCGAGTGGACAAACAGCGGCGCAAAATGTTCTTCCAAAAAATAGCGTAAAAACCAGAGGCATCAGGAAAAAGAACATCACAGATACAGGAACCGCGTAGTTGTTATTAAAAAGAGCAAGCGTTACATTCTGAATTGAACCGATTGGACAGACGCAACCCTGCCTGATAAAACCAAAGTAAAAAATGCTAAAAAGGGTAAGCCAGAAAAGATGACGGCGCGAACGCAACCTGAGCGCAAAATAACTTGCCAGAGACAGCACCGCTACGAGTAAAAACATATCAATAAATTCCCAATAATAAGCCCGCGCCGGCGGTTTTGTTGGCGTTGGCATCGTGTAGGTTCCGGGTTCAAAATCAGGCGGCGGAAATCGCTCAATACCGAATACTTCCGAAAAATTAAAGAAAATCGCCGCTACCGAGATAATTACAATCAGTTTCGCCCTTAAATTCATTCCCATCCCCTCCTCTATTTTAAGAAGCCGACCCTTCTCTTGTTTTGAATAGATAAGGCGAGCTTGCCGGCACACGAACAAAGGCGTCTGCAGGACAAACAACCGCAATAGAACATTCATTGCAGTTCACGCATCTATCGTGACGCACCTGCAAGAAAAACGAACCATTTCCAAACAACACGCACCCTACAACGCATTTCCCACAACCAATACACAGGTTTTCGTCAATCTTGTATTCAAAATAAGGGTCTTCTAAAGCGCGCCTTATGATCGCACCGGTTGGGCATACCTGGTTTTCTGCTGCAGTATTTAACGCGTTTGGATTGGGTTCAAAATAACCGGTGCATAAATCGCAATAGCCGCACATTGGGAAATAGTTCACACATTTTACGGCGGAGGGCGTCAGGACACATTCAGTTGCGCATTTTGAACAGGCGATACATTTATTTGGGTCAATCTGCCAGACTGTTCGCTCCTTTCGGCTTTGCAAACCGAGCAGTGTCGTAACCGCGCCGAATACAAAAAGAGCCGCTCCGCGCAATCCGCTCCAGATGAACTGGCGTCGGTTTGAAATGTCGTTCTGTTTATCTTCAGCCATAGCCGTTAAATAAAAGCTTTTTATAAACTATTGCGTGTTTCTCTTGCCCGCGGCAATGTGCAGCTCTTAAAAAGTTTGCAATCATAACAAACGGGCGCATTTATACATTCGGCAGTGCTACTGCCTTTTCGGACAGTTAAATTAATGCCAACAAACCCCAATATCCCGAGCGTGGAACACCTTAAAATCGTTCTAATAAACTCGCGCCGCGAATTGTTTATTATCGGTCTCTCATTATCTGATAGAAATTTAAAATTCTGGTTCATACAATTGTTTTCTCCTTAAAAACGCGAATTTCCTTTCTTAATACATCAGCGATATAAACATTCCCATTTTGATCAACTGCCACATCGACGGGTAACGGGTCTGAATTCTGATTTTTATAATATTCACCAAAAGATTCCATCCCGGCAACGACAGATTCAAATTCGCCCGAAGCCGAATAGACCTTTATCCTGACAAGTCTTTTCTCGCTCGTGATAAACTTTCCCTGTTTTGTAATAGTAAAATAGGAGGGATTGCAGCAACCACAGAAACCTTCAATCGCGAAGCCTGGTTTGCCCCAGAATTTTAACAATTTTCCATCAGGCGAATAGGCATAAAGGCGGTGTCTGCCGGGGTTTGCAACCCAGAGTAAATCAGCAT
>JBAMMJ010000037.1:5980-9260 GCA_039793825.1 Verrucomicrobiota bacterium
CAAAATATGGACTTGGTATGATAAACCCATTTTTTTGGTTATTCTCTTTGCCATCTATTTTATCAATTACCTTTCCTGACTTATCAAATTTTACAATCTGACGATTTCCGCAATCCGCCACATAGACATAATCCCCCAACTCAACGATAGCGCTCAACCATGCCTTTTTGCCCAACGACTCCCATTTTGCAATCCTGTTGCCACCCTCATCCCAGATTTCAACAAAATCCCTTAAGCCAACAATAATCTGCCCATTATTCATTGGTAGAAAACACCTTACTGGTTCTGAAAAAGTATATTGTTTCTTCTGGATACCGTCTTGCGACAGGACAAGGATTGACCGCCCGACCGAAACCCAGATATTTCCATCATCTGTTAACTCTATCCGTTTAGGCTCATTTTTTAAAGGTATTGATTTGATTTGCTCATACTTTATTAAAGCTGGATCGATTTTTCCAAGTTTCTGCAAATCATAAGCAGACTGCGTCAGCGACGGAATTGAACCGGCAGAGTTTGCGTTTGAGGAATAATGTTTTGTGAAAACTGCGATGCCTCCCACCGCACCTATTAAGCCGGTCACTTTCAAAAATGCGCGTCTACTCCATTCTTTTAAATGGATATTAAGTTTCATAAATCACATCATTTTTATTTTTATATTTTAGCATAAAATCTAAATTTTAAAAGGGTCATAATAATCGTATATGACTCTAATCAGCATACTTGTCTATGCCAATTATTTAGATGATATAAAAACCGCAACGCTTCAAAATTGTTAAGGAGTAATTTTATTATTAAAAAACGTCTGATTAACCGTTTATAATCTTTTTGTAATCCTTTGCGGAAAGGAGGTTTTCTATCTCTTTATGGTTGGAAATTTTGCGTTTAAAAAACCAACCTTTTCCATAGGGATCGGTATTAATCAGGCTCAGATCGTTTAATAATTCCAAATTACTATCAACTACTTCGCCGCTCAATGGAGAATAGACATCGCTTGCGGTTTTGTGCGATTCAACCACTGCGCAAGCCTCTCCTGCATTTACCTGCCTACCCTTGTTTGGCAATTCAAGAAAAACCACATCCGACAGCTCGTGCTGGGCGTGGTCTGTGATGCCAATAGTTGCAATTTCGCCATCAATCTTTACCCATTCGTGGGTTTTTGTATATTTCAATTCTTCAGGTATTTTACTCATAGAATAATAATATTATTTTACTGTTTTTTATAAAATGGTTTTTTCACTATTTCGGCTTTATATCTATTACCTCTGATATCAATTTCCAATTCAGTTCCAACGGCTGAAACTTCGGTTCTCACATACCCCATTCCAATCCCAATATTAAATGTGGGGCTATGAGTGCCGCTGGTGACTATGCCGACAGGGTTTGTTTCAACCGCGCAATTCCAGATCGGATAACCCTGCCTCGGTGGAGGCGATTTTTGTAGCATTTTAAATGCAATACAACGTTTGTTGACACCTTCGGTTTTCTGTTTAAATAAAACGTCTCTGCCAATGAATTCGCCTTTATCAAATGCGACAAAAAAACCCAGCCCGGCTTCAAGTGGTGTTGAATTTTCATCAAGCTCGTGCCCGTAGAGGGGGTAACAGGCTTCAAGACGTAATGTATCGCGCGCCCCTAAACCGGCAGGCTTTATGCCGAATTGTTTGCCGATTTCAAAAATTTTGTCCCATAGGTCAATAATTATCAGGGATGTAGCAAACAATTCAAAACCATCTTCACCTGTATAACCTGTTCTTGAAACCCAAACGTGGTCTTTGTCTGACAGGAAGGCAGCGATCTGATTTTTCTTAAGTTCTGCAGGACTTTTTACAGGGGCTCCGTCTATTGAGGGCTGATTTAAAAGCAATTCAATGATCTTCACCGCATTTTTTCCCTGAATAGCAACTGCGGCGCTATTCTGGGTGAGGTCAATATGAACGTCTTTATCCTTTCCGAAAACCTCTAAAACCTGAAACAGGTGAGAAATATCGGTTTCTGTTCTGGAAGCATTTACAATAATCAGATAACGATTCTTTTTTAAACAATATACGTACAGGTCGTCAATAACGCCCCCCTTTTTGTTGCACATCAATGAGTATTGCGCTTCGCCGGGAGAAAGTTTAGAAACATCATTCGTAAGGGCGTAATTGAGGAATTGCATTGATTCTTTGCCCGACACGATGAGCTGTCCCATATGTGAGATGTCAAAAATGCCGACATTGCTTCTAACGGCGAGGTGCTCATCAAGAAGGGTCGTGTATTGCACCGGCATTTCCCAGCCGGCGAAATCAACAAGTTTCGCTCCCAACTCAATATGCTTTTGATAAAGAGGGGTTCGTTTTAGTTGTTTCGGATTAATTTCCATCTTAGCCTATTTTTATTGGTTTTTATTCTGTGTAACAGCAAGACAGACGCCTTCGCTATGACTTCTTAAAAACAACCTGCCATCTGAAAGCGCCGGGGTTGACCAACAGTTTCCGTTCAACGCCTTTATTTTTCCAATTTCTTTATATTCTGAAGGATTTGCTTCAATCATATAGAGATTGCCGGTGTCGCTTAAGACAATAAGTTGCCGCTCCGCTAAAATAACGTTTCCCATTCCAAATCCATCTTTTGACCATCGCTCGTTCCCTGTCGCAATTTCAACGCATTTCAAAGGGGCAGTTTTATATTGTTTGAACCCAAAAATTCCGTAAATAAAACCATTGTAATAAACCGGGGTGCTCCATTGGTTGCAAAATCTGTTGCCGGGCTTTCGCCACAATTCTTTAACAGACCAGTCATTCCCTGATTTTACGATTTTGTATGCGGCAGAGCCGACGCCATAACCTGCGCTGCAATACACGATGTCGTCCCCGACCACTGGTGAAATTGCCGTTGAAACCGCGCGAGGAAAAGATTGTTTCCATAAGATTTTGCCATTTTGCGGCATAACGGAAACGAGCCCCTGTTGCGTAAAAAATATCACCTGTCTGGTATTATGGATTGTAGCGATTGTTGGGGTTGAATGCGTCATACCAAAATCGCCCGTCTTCCACACCACGCGACCTGTATCCTTATCAATCCCCATCAGAGAACCATTTTTGCTGCCGCAACAGATAAAGATTAGCCCGTCTTCAACTATCGGAGAGGCTGCGTTTTGCCATCCAATGTTTTGAGCGGCCTCTTCTTTAACAAGGTCTTTTTGCCACAATATTTTTCCATAATTCGCATCCAGACAATATAGAACCAACTGCGCGTTAAGGACGTAAACTTTTCCGTCAACCACAGCAGGCGTGCCTCG
>JBAMMJ010000037.1:9270-11823 GCA_039793825.1 Verrucomicrobiota bacterium
GGACTGGCGTCATAGGCATAATCATAACGGGCAACGCCAACCTCCTGAGACCAGAGCAATTCTCCATTGTTGGCGTTAAAAGCGACGCAGACCTCGCGGAGGAGTCCCTGTGCAGACCTTTTATCAAGAGTATACGCAACATTACCACCGATTGAAAACGAACTGAACCCGCCGTTGAACTTCACCTTCCATAAAACAGGAAGTCCTCCGCTCCAATCTGATTTCAGACCGGTTTCTTTAGAGATAGAATTGGAGAGCTTGCCGTGATATTGGTTCCATTCCTCGCTTTGTGTTGCTAAAGCGAGGCAGATAATGGAGTAAAGAAAAACCGCACTAAAAATTCTTTTAAGCAAGAACAACATCAATATAACGCACTATTTTTTGCCGATGAACGCTATTAATCTTTATTCAATGGTTAATAAAGATTCTTTAACAAAAAGACTATTTGCCAGTTAAATCAATGCATGCGCCTTCTTTGGTGCTCCTGATATAGAGTTTGCCATTGCTAAAAGCCGGCGTTGACCAGCACTTGCCGGTTAAAACTTTTGCGCTTGCCAGTTCTTTATATTCATTTGGATTCGGATCAATGATGGCTACTCTGCCGTTGTCAGAAAGGGCAATGAGTTTATCATCAACCATAATAACCTGTCCCATGCCGTAACCGGGTTTTTCCCACATAACCTTGCCGGTGGCAACTTCCACACACTTGAGCGGCCCGTTTCCGAATTCTTTAAACGCAAACACTCCATAAAGATAACCCTCCTTATAAACAGGTGTGCTCCACTGATTGCAAACTGGCTTGTTGCCCGGAATCTTCCACACTGTTTCAGCCTTGAAGTTATCGCCGTCTTTAACAATCTTGCACAATCCGCTGCCGACGTCATAGCCGGCAGAGCAATAAACCAAATTCTCTCCGCAGACCACCGGGCAAATCTCGGTTGATACATTAAATCTGAACGGGAATCGCCACAATTCGCGTCCGCTCTTTGATTCCACAGAAAGCAGTCCGCTTTGAAGGAAAAATATGACCTGTCGTGTGCCGAGGATTGTAGCCACGACCGGTGTTGAGTGTGTGATTCTCTCATCAAAGGCTTTCCATACGACTGATCCGTCATTTTTATTCAATGCGAGGAGCGATTGTCCAGGTCCGCCTCCGCCAACAAATAACAAATCTTCATCAATAACCGCAGAGGCGGCACTCTCCCAGGGTATATTTCTGCCGGCGTGGTCTTTAATTATATCTTTTTCCCACAATATTTTGCCGCTGTTTGCGTCAATACAATAGACGACTAATTTGGGATTAATCAGGTAAACCTTTCCGTTGTTATACGTCGGTGTGCAGCGTGGTCCATCGCCGCCTTTATTATCAGGGGTCCCGGTGTCGCCGCCTGGCTGGTATTTTGCAATGCCAAGCGGAGTAGACCAGAGTTCTTTGCCGGTGTTTGCGTCAACCGCTATACAAACCTCTCGTAGTTGACCCTCCACGGGTCTGCTTATAACCGTGAACGCCTTGCCGGCGGCAACGGAGAAAGAGCTGAAACCGTTCGGCGTCTCAATGCGCCATAAAATCTTTGGTCCATTTTTGAAAGCCTCTACGCTAAATTTTTCTTTTGATATTCCATCCTGGTTCGGACCGCGATATTGATTCCAATCGCCGCCAATGGCTGCGTATGAGCCAACTAATAAAGCGCAGAAGGCTGATATTGCATATTTGTTGTTTATTTTATTTACCATATTTTTATCGTATTGTTTTTACTATAGACTTTTTAATCTTTCAACAAATTCCTGGGCAAGCACCTGATAAGCCGCCGACCCGGCGTTATATTTATCGTAATAAATAATCGGTTTGCCAAAACTTGGCGCCTCGGCAAGCCTTGTTGTTCTTGGTATAACTGTTTCAAAAACGACCGAGCCAAAAAATTTTCTTACATCCCCAACGACCAGATGGGAGAGATTTGTGCGGGTATCAAACATTGTCATTAAAATCCCGAACAGATGGAGTTTTGGATTAAAACCGGCGTCCCGGAGTTGATTCATCACCCTGGTAAGGGTGGAAATGCCTTCAAGCGCATAGTATTCGCACTGAAGCGGGACAAGGATGCCGTCCGCTGCGGCAAAGGCATTTAGAGAAATGAGCCCCAGTGAGGGTGGGCAATCAATTATAACGACATTGTATCGGTTTGTTTCGGAAACTGGCTTAAGAAGGCTTGCAAGTCGTAAGAGGTGGTTATCCAGTTTAGCCAGTTCAAGCTCTGCTCCGCACAGGTCTACTTCGCTTGGAACTAAATCCAGATTTTGATAGGCGGTAGTGACGATTTTTTCTTCAAGTGTTCCCTCGCCTAATAGAGGGCGATAAAGGCTGGTCCCTTCCTTTTTATCTACCCCTACCCCGCTTGTGGTATTTGCCTGTGGGTCAAGATCAATTAGCAAAACCCGATACCCCAGTTCAGCGACGCAGGCAGAAAGGTTGATTGCGGTGGTGGTTTTACCAACACCGCCCTTCTGATTGCCAATCGCTATAACCTTTGCAGCCACGCCGATGATTTAATTCTA
>JBAMMJ010000038.1:0-7155 GCA_039793825.1 Verrucomicrobiota bacterium
GAATTTTGATGGCGTGGTCAGGGTTATGCTTAGTTTTATTGTCCCTGAGTCGCCCTGAAATCCGTCAACTGCAATTTGATAAGTTATATTGGATGATACATAGAGTGTTACAACGCTTGTAAAATCTCCCCCAGCGGGGTCAACATCGTTGTTGAAGGCGATAGTTGTCAGGTTTGTAACTGAAGAACCTGTGTATATTGCGAGCAATGTATCAAAACTGCTTTGTTCGGTAGAAATTGTTGCCCAACCCGAGAATGGCGGACGCCAGCTCCACCAGACAGATGAGCCACCCGGGTCTCCTGCGTGCGCTGGTTCACCATTTTCTTTTGTAGCATTTTGGTTTGAAGCGGTTATTCTGATCAGGTCTCCTGATAACGCAAAGCGATTTGTAAATAAATCATTATCCGGTGAAACCACTTGCGATAATGAGAGAACGATACTGCCGGAGTCAATGCTGTCATAAGTATCTCCGTATTTTAGCCCATCTACAGCGATATGGTAAGTTGTTCCTTTTATTGCCTGAAACGAGACTGCGCTTGTCATACCTCCACTGATTGGGTCATCATTATTCGTTGCCACAATAGTAAGAGAAGTGATTGAGTTACCTGTATAGACCGCGAGCAAAGTGTCAAAATCGCTTCCATATGTAGATATTTGCGTAATGCCGGTTTGGGGAGCTGTCCAGGACCACCATACTGATTTGCCATTATTTAGTCCAACGTGAATAGGTTCATTATCCTCTGAACTTGCGTTAACATTGCTGCCAGTTACAGTGATTGAATTGGTTGAAGGCAGGATAATGCGATTTGTGAACATATCGTTTGGAGGACCTGGATAAAAATTAAGGTTAACAACAACTTTACCATAACCATCAGCCCCGTTGCCCATAACCTGAATTTTATAAATTCTATTAGGAACGACTCCAAGTGAACAAATATCAGTAAAATTTGCTTCAGGCGGACCGCTATTGTCATCCCATGTTATGAGTTTTATATCTGAACCTGAACCGAAAAAGTTGCTCTCCCCTCTATAAATGGCAAGCAAAGTGTCAAAATCGCTCCCCATTGTGTCCACAACAAGCGCACCGCTTCCGCCTGGTGATTGCCATTCCCACCAGACAGATTTTGCATTTGGACTTTGAGCAGGTGTTACAACACTGGTTATATAGCCAAGTTCGTTAGCTTCAACTGTGGCTTTTCCATTGGCGCTGACGTCCGTTGTGTTTGTGCCGTATAATCTAAATCTATTCGTGTATCTATCATTGCTTGGCTGGATATTCAAAATAACTTTGCCAGACCAATTAATCTCCTCTTCCTGAAAACCATCAACAACTATAAAATAGGTGGTGTTTGTTTGCGCATAAAACGATACAAGGCTTGTTAGATCAATTGGTGAGCCAGAATCATCGTCTCTGATTGTTGTTGCTGATGAGGGAACTTTTGTAATATTGGAATAGACCCCTAAAATGGTGTTAAAAGTGCTGCCGATAGTGGAAATTAAATATTCTCCGTTTTTTGGGGGTGTCCATTTCCACCAAATTGTTTTCCCTGTATAACTATATCCTATTGTCACGGTTTCGCCGGTCTCTGTATCCGCCTGTCCATTAAAGCCGATTGTTTGCACCCGTTCCCCTGTCAATTGGATAGCGTCGGAGAACATATTATTATCGGGCATTATCCTCAATACTATATTTCCTTGCGCAACAGCGTTGCCATTTTTCTTTCCATACACCGCAATATAATATGTGACGTTTGAGATTGCTGAATAAGATATCAGGCTTCCTGTTGAAATAACATAATCAGGAGAGACGCCGTTGTCATCTTCCTTTAACTTCAACAGATTGCCGCCTGTGCCTTGAATATAAAGAACAAGCACTGTATCAAAGTCGCTATCTTCGGTGCAAAATAGGAATCTGCCGCTATAAGGGGCGCGCCATTCCCACCATACTGAACTACCAGAAGGGATAGATACCTTGTTTGACTCAATGTTTTCAATTGTTGCTCCTATGTTTGAACCGGTCGTAAATATAAAATTAGTTGATGGGAGAACTATTCTATTTGTGAAATAATCATTTGGAGGGGCAGATGCGCATAGAAGCGATATAGTTGCAAATCCAAGCAATGGAATCGTTGTTATTAACTTCGTCATATTAAGAACTAAAGATTAACCACAATAAAAGAAAAATAAAGAGAAAAAACAACTCATTCCTTTGCAATCTCTAATTTTTGACCAGCGCCGAGCTGATTGGGATTCGGATATTCAAATGAGTTCTTGCTTTGGATTTTTAATGGTTTAATTTTTTGATTGTGAAGATATTATTCATTGGCGATATCGTTGGCCAGCCCGGTAGACGGGCGGCGAGGGAGATTGTTCCTATTTTACGGTTAAACGAACAGATTGATTTTGTGATTGCAAACGGTGAAAATGCAGCAGGCGGCTGTGGAATAACGGTTGATACTGCTAACGAGTTGTTTAATTGCGGCATAGATGCAATCACAAGTGGAGACCATTTATGGGATCAAAAGGAGGTTATCAAACTCCTTGAGTCTGAAAGGCGGTTTTTGCGCCCGCATAATTATCCTGATGGAGCGCCGGGCAGCGGAAGTGGTTTATATGAATTAAAAGATGGGCGAATTATTGGCGTGTTGAATTTGCAGGGAAGGGTGTTTATGCCGGAGTTAGAGAATCCATTCATATGCGCTCAACGTGAAGTGCCAAAACTTCGCGAAAAAACAAAGGTCATAATAGTTGATATGCATGCCGAAGCCACATCCGAAAAGATCGCTATTGGGAGAATGCTTGACGGTTTTGTGAGCGCCGTAGTAGGAACTCATACCCATGTTCAAACAGCGGATGAACAGATTTTCCCAAAAGGCACCGCATTTATCTGCGATGCCGGTTTTACTGGAGCCCATGAGAGCGTTATCGGGCGGGAAATTGAACCGGTTATTAAACGGTTTTTGACCAATCAACCCCAGAGGTTTGAAGTCGCAAAAGAAAATGTTTTTTTGCAAGGGGTGTTGATTGAAATTTGCGATGAAACAGGTAAGGCATTAAGCATAAAAAGGGTTTCACAAGCTTTACCGAAACAACAGACCATCCAGAAAAAAGAGTGACCTTTTATTATTATGCCGCGAAAAATAACATCTCAGTGGGAGTTTGGCAGTCTATTTCCTGATGAACAACGGCGTCAGATATTTTCAGTAAGCGAGCTTACAAAGCAGATCAAAAGATTGCTTGAAGAAAGAATTGGCTTGATATGGGTTTGCGGAGAAATATCGGGTCTAAAATTACAGAGCTCTGGACATATTTATTTCACACTGAAAGACGAATGGTCTCAGATTCAGTGTGTTCTATTTCGTGGTGAAGAGGTTGAACGGGAAGCTTTAAGCGATGGCATCAAGGTGTTGGTGAAGGGGGACCTCACCGTTTATGAACAACGTGGCGTTTACCAGCTTGTAATCAGGAAAGTAGAATTACAGGGTGTTGGCGCGCTCCAGATTGCATTTGAGAAACTCAAACGAAAACTTCAAGCAGAAGGGCTCTTTGATCAGAATAGAAAGCGAAAAATTCCTCCTTTCCCCAGACGAATTGGAATAGTTACCTCGCCTACTGGTGCGGCATTGCGCGATGTTTTGCATATAATCAAAAGACGCTATGCAGGACTTGAATTGATTCTTTCACCCTGCAGAGTTCAGGGAGAAGGTGCTGCCGAGGAGATAGCAACGGCAATCAGAATGCTAAATGAATATTCGCAATACTGCGGAGAAGGAAGAGGTATTGATGTGATACTATTAACGCGCGGCGGCGGTAGCCTTGAAGATTTGTGGGCATTTAATGAAGAGATTGTTGCCCGAGCAGTGTTTAATTCTGCTGTGCCGGTTATTTCTGCGGTAGGTCATGAAATAGATTTTACCATTTGCGATTTTGTGGCAGATTTGCGAGCTGCGACTCCAAGCGCCGCCGCCGAAATCCTTACCGCAAATTATATCGCTGCAAAAGAACAGATAGAAGACTTATATAATAGATTGATATTAGCGTTAAAATCCAGAGTGGTAAATAGTAAACAGACTTTACAACTTTTGACCCCGAGACTCCTGTTGGTTCATCCAAAAAAACGTGTTCAGGAATTTGAGCAGTATCTTGATGACCTGCAATATGAATTAATGAGACCAGTCAAGTTAAGAGTCAAACAGAATAATGATAAATTTAATTATCTATTATCAAGATTAAAATCAACCCGTCCTGCAGAAAAATTAAAAAATAAACGTCAGGCGACCGAAGAGAATCAAAGGCGACTCTGTTCAAGGTTTCAGCAGTTTTTTTCAATAAAAGAACAAAAATATAAAGCCGTGCTGGATAAGCTCAATTTATTATCGCCTGTGAATGTTTTGAAAAGGGGGTATTCAATCACTTTGGATACCGATACAGGGTTGACAATAAAATCAGTGAAAGCCGTTGAAAACGGTCAATTGATTAAAACAGTGGTAAGCGACGGTGAATTTAAATCAATCGTCACAAATTCTAAAAAACAGATAAACAACCAGTAAGTTCAATATCCTTTATTGAAAGCGACACAAAAGAAAGTATGATTTTTAGGTAGTTGTTTTAAGCTACTAAAGGTAAGCTCTCATATTCTGTGTGTCTAAATAGAACAAAAGCAGAATATGGAACGAGCGGTGTACAATTTGTATCAATCTGGTCGTATTTCCACAGGTGCCAGTTTTTAATAATAGAATAATGGAACGGCTATGATGTATTAAGTCAGTGATCTGATTTGATGTTTTTAAAGGTTTAGCGAAAATATTGCAGCAAGTATTCCAGGTTTAACTGCGCGGTTCAACTCCGAGCAGGTGTCTTACAAAGAAGTCTGAGCGTTTTCGTTTGCCGTATGTGGTTTCGCCGGCGCCGTGTCCGGCGCCAGGAATGATCAGCAAGTCAAAATCTTTATCTGCCTTTATAAGCGCGTTCACCACCTGCATTGTTGAAGAAGGATCAACATTTCTGTCCAATTCGCCTACTGTTAAAAGGAGTTTACCTTTAAGTTTATGAGCCTGAGTGACATTTGAGTTTTCAGCGTAGTGCGGTCCGACCGGGTAACCCATCCAGAGTTCGTTCCACCAAATCTTATCCATTCTGTTGTCGTGGCAACCGCAATCTGCTGCTGCAACTTTGTAAAAGTCGTTGTGGTCAATTAGCGCGCGCATAGCGTTCTGTCCACCGGCAGAACCACCGTAAATTCCGACTCGCCTGATATCCATATATGGGCGTTCTTTTGCGGCAGCTTTTATCCAGAGTATGCGGTCGGGGAAGCCGGCATCTGCAAGATTTTTATAACAAACATTATGAAAATATTTTGATCTATAAGACGTTCCCATACCGTCTATTTGAACAAGAATAAATCCTAATTCTGCCAGCGACTGCATATCATAATAAGATTGAAACCGCTTTGGCACAAAGGCGCCCTGTGGTCCGGCGTAAATGTGTTCAATGACAGGATATTTTTTTAATGGATCAAAATTTGTTGGTTTTATGATAATTCCATAAATATCAGTTACGCCGTCTCTTCCTTTTGCGACAAACCGCTCTGGCGGTATCCAACCAACATCCAGAAGTGCGCTCCAATCCGCTTTTTCAAGGTCGCAAATTTTTCTGCCATCAACCGCAGAGCGCAATTCAATAATCGGCGGAAGGTCAACTCTTGAATAGGTATCAATTAGATATTGTCTGTCGGGAGAGAATTCTACCGTATGCGTACCATCGCCATCAGTCAGTTTAACAAGTCCATTTCCGTCAAAATTTACCTTGCAATAATGGATGTAATATGGGTCTTGTTCTGGATAGATGCCACCAGCTTGGAACCATATTGTTCTTGAGGTTGTATCTACATAATCTACTGAGCGAACTACCCATTCGCCCTTTGTAATCTGGTTTTTTACCGAACCTTTTTCAATGTTGTATAAATAAAGGTGATTCCAGCCATCGCGCTCGCTCATCCAGATAATCTCGCCTGAATCTTCCAAAATATTCATATAAAACTTTCCATTATAATCAATAAATGTAGGGCTTGTTTCTTCTATAATCGTACGGACGCCGCCAGTATTTGCATTAACCTCAAGCAGACGCAGAATCTGGTGTCCACGCTGATTATATAGAAAGACAAACGCGCTAGAATTTTTCCACCATCTAAATTCTGTCAGGCTCCAGGGTTCAGGAAACAACGAGTTATCAATCCGCAGAACAGATTTCTTTTCCACGTCTATTAAATAGGGTGATTTTACATCAATTTTGTCTCCGGGTTTTAAATAATCAATTGAATGCAATTTAGGCTGCAACTGGTCTTTGGGTGAAGATTCAATTAAATATACCTTGCGCTCATCCCCTTTTTTCAAACGTATAACTGTAAGTTTTTTTGAATCAGTCGACCAATAGATTTCATCGGTGTAAAAATCGTCTTTAACACCGTCGCTGGTTAGTTGAAAATCTTTCTTAGACTTTTCATCCGCTATATACAAATTAAAATCTTTTACGAATGCCCTCCAGTTGCCGTTAGGAGAGACATTTCCACGTCTCGGGCGACGCGTTTCTCCCCGTTGTTGCAATGATTCGCTCCGTGGTGGGTTTTTGCCATCAATAATACATTCGCAATCCTCATCTGGCGCTTCAAAAGCCGCGATTATCTTTCCGCCTTCATTAACCGCAATCCAGACGTGACCTGCAAAGGTATGTTGACGGTGTTTACCTGACGGCTGTATTTTCGCGTAATTTTGCCTTTGGCCTTCTGTATTAAGCCAGTCAATCTGAATAGTGTTTGTTGTGTTATTTATAAACGTTAAAAACACTTCGTTCCCGGTGCGACGCGTAGCCGATGGAACTCTATCAAGCGGTTTACAGGGTGAAGGATTGCCATAAACAGCCATCTCTTTTATGGTAGGCAGTAACTCATAATTTTCAATATCAAGCCGCCACGGTTTTCCTGCACAATTAAACTCAACAATTTTTTTATCAATATCAAATCGCAAATTTGTTATGGGTAATTTATCGGCGACGGCATCCTTTATGCCGTTTTTTCTTAACACCTGCGCAAATTTCTCGTGATTAAATGCTTTGTTTCGGGTGCCTTGTTTCGCGTTTACAAGGATGAATTCATAGGTG
>JBAMMJ010000038.1:7165-10680 GCA_039793825.1 Verrucomicrobiota bacterium
CTTGACCGGTTTTTACTTTGTACCAAAAATGAAGATTATCCTGCAACCAGTTAGGCTTTACCTGATCGCGGTAAACCTTGTTTGAAGTTAATTCCCTTAGATTGGCTGATCGTTGATAATCCTCAAGCCGTCCCTGTGCATAAATGGCAGCGCTAAGGGCAAGTTGCACGATAAATATAAATACTCGCTGGTTTCTCATAAATTTGTCTCGCCAGATATTTTTCGCAATTATAATTATTAGATTCTAACAATGAATTATTTTTTGCAAAAATCTGTATCTGACTCTGGAATAATTTTATTAGAAAATTTTGTATAAAAACTTTGTTAGCCGCTTTTTTCATCCGATATTGAAAAAAGAAATAATAAAAAAGGATTTATTGTTTTGGAAATTGTTGGCTTTTAAAATTTATCAGGAAACCCATTTCAATACAGCGCGAGATAACTGGGAATTTTTGATTTTATAATTAGCCACCGACCGAGATTTTTTGAACATTTGCAAAATCAGCGTTTGAATGCGTCAATCATTTTTAAAGCGGCTTTATACCTGCCGGTGTTTAACACATCAGGTGTATATATAGATTGTCTCTAATGGTTTAAGTCATAAGAAAAATTGAAAATAAAATCTTGACGAATAATAAAATTAATTTAAAAAAGATATTGGTGTGCGGATTGATAAATTCTGGGTGAGTGCCAAAGGGGTTGTAAATGCAGCCGTTTTAGTCCACCATAAGTGCGGAGGAACATATTATGGCAAGTGGCAAAGTAAAATGGTTTGACGCCCACAAGGGGTATGGTTTTATTCAGCAGGAGGGAGGGCGAGATATATTTGTTCACCATACAGATATTGTTGGAGCCGGCTTCAAAGCGTTAAAGGAAGGCGATCTTGTTAGGTTTGACCTAATTGAAGGAGAGAAGGGTCCAAAGGCCGTCAATGTTCAAAGGATTTCAACTCAGAGTCGGCAACAACTATAGTATCTGGCGGTAAATATACTTTAATCAACAATAGCAACAGGCGCTCGGTTGTCTTTGACGATAAAGCGTAAAAGCGTCTTTATTTAATATGATTATTAAATTCTAACTGAATCTTTTTTATTTATTTTTCGTCATAAATTATGAGAAATAAAATTTCCATAGTCTAATGATGAAGTGGAATTATTTAAAAAATGGCGCTTTTACTTTGATTGAATTATTGGTGGTGATTGCCATAATCGGTATTCTTGCCGCTATGTTATTTCCTGCAATTGCCAGGGCAAAATCCCGCGCTCTTGACACAAAATGTGTTTCGCAGTTAAGGCAGTGCGGTATGGCTATGCAGATGTATTTAGGGGATTTTGACGACCAATTTTTCTGGGGCGATCCGAAATCTCCGTCAATAAATTATGAAGGGATGGAGTGGTTTGTATGGGCGGGGCGAACGAATAATAACCTTTATACAGGACAATCAAATATCTTTAACCGATTAGATAGACCACTCAATCATTACGGGCTGAATGAAAAGCTCGTGACCTGTCCGCTTGACCAAGGACGTTATGATACAGTGCCTTTTAGATTGTTTGACTATGTCGGCAATTCTTATTCTTTTAACGCAAATGGTCATCCAAAGCTTCGCGATGGTGGGCTTGCGGGCAAAAAAGTTTCTAATGTGATAAATCCGTCAAAAACGGTTTTGTTTGCCGATAATGTGGTCTATTTTGATGAAAATCCTACTGGTTGGCACCGCCCGATCCCTGCTGGAAACGTCTATTTTGTTGATAACCATATAGAGTTCCACACTTCAATGAGCGCCGAAACACTGGATTGGTGATTTACCTTACAATTAAGATCGGCTTACTGGGGCTTATTGGAAAAACGAACGTTATCCAAAGGGCTTCCATCCGGTTTTACAACTTTAACACAATACTCCCATCCGAGATTGTTCTGGGTGATTTTTAACATCAGCTCATTCCACCCTTTTTGAAGAGTGATATTCACTTTGTCCGAATCCGGGGTGATTGGTCTTGCAACATTAATTGAATAAATCAGCTTTCCGTTAAGCCAGACTTTTGCGCCGTCGTCGCTACCAAATTCAAGTCTGGCATTTTGTTCAACCGGAGAGTAAATGTAACTGCGCGCGTATGCCACGCGCTGCTCGCCACCAAAATATTTTAGCAAATCAACAATAAAGGGTTGTTTGGGATTTGTTCCCGCGGGAATTGGGTTCCAATTTACGTTTGCGCTTTTTTCCTCTGGTGGGAATACAATGTTAAATAATGCATCGTAATTATTTCCTTCTTTAAAATATGGTCCTGCAACTGACCATACTGTGATATAAGCAATAGACTGGTCAATTTGTTTCATCAAGGCAGTGGCTTGTTTGCGGAGAGCGTCGTCTGATACGGATGAAATTATTTTATTCAGCGCCTGTTTTACCTCTCCTGGATTTGTTCCCCAGATTGCGGATGAAATATTCAATGTCGCCTGAGCGGCTTCCAGTTTAACAGCGTCCTCCCCAAGCATTGACAGAGCGAAATCCAATGTTTTAATATCAGGCGCGTTTGGCAGACCAGCGAGAATTAATTTCCGTTCATCGGCATTTTGCGCGTTTTTAATTGCCCGTTCAAAATGTTTTATTGTTTCTTGAATGTTGCTTGAATTTGACGCCGAAGAAGAAAGCAACCTTATACAGCTTCTGAATGCGAGCGCCCTGTGAGTTTTATTTTCAGTGGATTGATATATATTTTCAAGAATTGGGATTGCCGCAGGGTCCTGCCAGCGGGTAATTTCTCGCACTGCTATATCTTGCAATGCTGGTTGGTCCTGCGAATTAGCAATTTTATTCAGAAATTCTAACGCCGCAGAATCACCAATTCCGCCGATAATTCTTAATAATGAGGATTTAAGGTTTTCGTTGGTCGCTTTATTCCATTGAGATAAAACCGGTTCTGAACGTTGGTTTGGGTCATTTATCCTGGATGAAAGAGCTATTACGGCTGATTCCGCTTCTTCAAATGGGAGAGTATTGTTGGAAGTTAAAATAATGGATAAAATTTCTGGAATAAGTTTTGCATCGCCAAGTTGGCTTAATGCCTTAAAAGCGACTATTTTGATATTTTTATCTGTTGATGATTTGCAGATTTTCAGAAGTTCAGGTGCTGCCTCAGTAATATTTCTTTCCATTGCTATATTTATCAATTCTATAGTCGTTGCGGGGTCGGATTTTTTAAGGAAACTCAATATTTCTTTGTCACAACTTTTTTTTGAGAGGCTTTTAAGGCTTGCAATGGCAATATTTTTTTCTGGCTGTCGGTTTTGAGAGACTATTTTAACAAGGGTTTGAACGGTAGATTCATCGCCAATCATACCGAGCGCTTTTATAGAAGCGATTCTTGTTTGTTGGTCCGGGCTAAAAGCCAATTTTTGAGCTATTGGTAGGAGAGTCTGTTCTCTTTTTTCGGCAAGGAGATTTATCACAAACGGCTGAATTGATGGTAGAAAATCATTGATTGATTTCACAAGTTTCTTAAATGAACCGGGAT
>JBAMMJ010000038.1:10690-11787 GCA_039793825.1 Verrucomicrobiota bacterium
ATTTTTTAATAGATTTATAGAGCCAATCGCCGCTATATGAAGGTCTTCATTTTCGGATTTTAATATTTTAATTATGTAATCTACTCCTTGATTTTCTGAATCCTCAACGATTCCACGAAGAGCCGCCTGTTTAACTGCTTTCTCATTAGTTGAATTATATAATTTTTCATAAATCTTAAATGCTACCGATTTTTTATCTTCTTTTGATAGCCAACAGGCGCACTCAATTAAGGCTGAAGCCAGTTCCTGGTGTGTATTGGGATTATCATTTTCATATAATTTCAAAAGGACATTAGCGGCTTTCTCGTTACCTATTTCTCCTAACGCTTTGAGCGCGGCTTTTGAGATTTGCGGCTCTATGTTGTTGCATAATTGCGAGAGTGAGTCAACCGCGCTTTCGGCTCTTCGTTGTCCCAACGCGGCAATAATTGCAAGGCGCGATTTAATATCCTTTGGCGCAATTTTTAAAGCCTCTACCAACGCAGTTTCGGCTTCTTTGCTTGGATTTCTTACAAGCGCATAACAAGCCCATAATACTGTGTTTTCATTTGTTAAAAGAGCAGAAAGAGCGCTTACGGATTGCGCTGTCCCTAAATACCAGAGTTGTCTGCATAAGAACTCTTTAAATTCAAGAGTGGTTTCTGGCTTTAATAGCATCTGTGAGAATATTTTCTCAATCTCTCGTCGCGTGGTTAAATCCTGGGTCATACGGAGGAGATTTTCCACTTCCAATAGTTTCTGGCGATTTTCTCCGTAGCGATAATTTACCGATTCATTAAGGAGTTTTTCAATCTGGTCAGCGATCTGGCTGGGATTTTGAGCAAATGTCTGCGAACCTATTAAAAGACCGGCGACTAATATCAGGTATATTATGCTAATACGCATATCAAGTTCCTTTAATAATTATAAATAGGTTGCTAAACCCATAGAGTATTATTTGTTTAATTTACTAACTGATTTTAGTGGAATTTTAATTTTTATTTACTTAATAAGGCAACAAGTTTTTGACAGAAATTTTAGAATGATCAATTGAAGGGAATATTAATTATCTTGCGTGTCAATTGTGCAAGTTTTAAAGTGGAGGGATAAATATGACG
>JBAMMJ010000039.1:0-1430 GCA_039793825.1 Verrucomicrobiota bacterium
AGGGGTCAAGTCCGCTGAATTTATAAGTGACTGTTACGCCATCCCTTATACCAACTGAATCACTACTTCCGCTTCCAAAATCCACATAAGGAAGGAACCAATCGCCGGCGGGCGTTCCAGCGTTTGGAGCGCCCATATCGCCAAATCGGTCAGGCGTGCCGGTGACGACTATATTTATGGTTGCAGGCGTTTGAGCCCCTTGTGGGAGTATCGCGTATGCTACCGTATTGGTAAGTGGTCCGCTTAATCCTGCTTCATCGCCGAGTGGGTTATACAGATTGGCAAATTGAGCCGTACGTCCTCCGCTGTGGTGGTCGTTGAATGCTACCCAATTGGTTGTCTGGGAGTAGGTATTTAAAACTACCAATACAGAACTAAAAATAATAGTTCTAAACCCAATAAAAAACAGACCTTTCATATTCACTGGTTTAATTGATTTTATGCAAAACATTAATTGTTCTATAAAAAATTGCAAGGATAAAAAAATTGATTTTTGTTTTAACAGGTTGTTCGTTATAAAAAAAATTTAAGGAGGCTGTAAAGCAGTTCAGGATTAACAGGTTAGAATAGGAACATCTAAAAATTTTAAGAGGCATTTATAGCAATTAAATGGAATCTATCGGATATTTTGAGAAAAATTTTTATAATTTTATTTTGTTTGCCACCTGGGCAACATCTTTGTCGCCGCGACCTGATAAATTTATAATGATGATTTTATCTTTGTCCATCGTTGGTGCTTGTTTTATTGCCTCTGCCACAGCGTGAGCGGATTCTAACGCCGGGATTATTCCTTCAATACGAGCCAGTTTGATAAACGCATCCAGCGCCTCCTCATCGGTTGCGTAAGTATATTTAACTCTTCCAATTTGCCGCAGATAGGCGTGTTCTGGTCCAACGGCTGCGTAGTCAAGCCCTGCTGAAACGCTATGAGTTAATTGGATCTGACCGAACTCATCCTGAAGTAAAAAAGAGCGGGTTCCTTGAAGCACTCCGAGCGAGCCTCCCTGAAATCTTGCGGCGTGTTTGCCCGGATAGATTCCCTCGCCGCCGGCTTCAACTCCAATCATCTTAACGTCCCTGTCTTTCAGAAATGTATAAAATAGCCCCATTGCATTTGAACCACCTCCAACGCACGCTATTAGTAGGTCTGGCAATCTTCCTTCTTTTTGAAGTATCTGTTGTCGGGCTTCTTCGCCGATGATTTTTTGGAAATTTCTGACCATCATTGGATATGGGTGAGCGCCATAAACTGTACCGAGAATGTAATGGGTGTTTCTAACATTTGTCACCCAATCTCGCATTGCCTCGTTGATTGCTTCCTTTAGGGTCTGCTGACCTGCGGTAACCGGAATCACCTCTGCCCCAAGCATTTTCATTCGGTATACATTGAGCGCCTGCCTTTCACAATCAACAGCGCCCATATAGATTAC
>JBAMMJ010000040.1:0-11464 GCA_039793825.1 Verrucomicrobiota bacterium
GAATCGTATTCAGTCAGCCAGTCCACAGTATCGTACCCCTTTCAAAAATGAGGTTGTATTTTGACCGGTTATAGAATCAACAGTTGAGTTCAATGTGAATGATTTATCTAAACCGCTATCATTGGCGATTGTTTCATTTTTGGCGCGCATACTAACTTTGTTAAATTAAATAGACGTCCAACTCTGAATCCATTTTGAAAAATAATCAAAAAAAATGGGAATTCAATTGTGTAAAATTTATAGCCGCCTCCGCTGATAAAAAATTATCTATTGCATTGCGGGGAATACTTCAATTATGAAATAATAACATTATCAACCTGATGAACGGCATTATTTTTCATTCTCGGAATGTCGCCGGTCAAATTGATGTGGAATAAATTTATTTTCTCACCTCCACAATACAATCAAACAATTCCCCGCAACGTTTTCCGTCTCTTATTACGTCAAAGCCTATTAAATTAATTTCAGAATCGGCAGGACCGATTGCCGAAATATTTAATTGCACCCGTTTTTCGGATTCTCTCGGGATTACCAGAATGATTTCTTTTGGTTCAATCGCAATATAGCCAGTAGCGCGCGGTCGGATTATGAATAACGATTTTGATCTTGAGAAATTTTTTACGACCAAAGTTATGGCCCGATAACCATTTGGATTGATGGAAATGCGGTATGGTTCTGCCCTCACCCAGAACGGGTCAAACCAATATCTGTAATCTTCTTCAAAACTCAATGTCTTGAACATTTCTCGCATCTGGTAGGACCAGTCGCGAAATCGGTTTATCAAATTTTTTGGATTCGCCATAACAAAAGAGTGTCCGCCGACGATGATGTCGGGTTTGAGTTTTTTTAAAAAATCGGCTGCGTAGATGTAACCTTGTTCAAATATTGCGCTGTTGTGGGCGACTACAGCCTCGTGCCCGGTGTGGTTTGGATTATCCGGGTCTGCGAAAATGTTATCGCCTGTGAACGCAACCTTCTTTCCATCCACAAAACCGTTCAAACAGAGCGCAAATTCGGTCTGTCCCGGCATCCAGTCAACGCGGAATTTATATTCCTCCCATTTAAAAGACTCGCCGGATTTGAACAGGCGGTCAAATTTAATTCGTTCCACCCCCTTTTTGTTGTAAGCCTGAATCGGCGCGGCGTAATCAAAATCCTCCGGCCGCTCGCAAACCGGCGCCATTATGTCAAGCCCCCAGATTTGCGCACCGTATTTTTCTTTTAAATAGGGCGCTTCAAGGAAATGGTCGCCGTGCATATGCGTTATGACGACTGCGTCAATCTGTTTCAATCCGTAATTTGTTTTCAATCCGCCGATCGCGGCATCCAGAAATTTTTCCTCCACAAGTCCGCAATCTACCACAAGTCCTTTGCCGCTTTCGGAAAGTATGATGCCGAAGTTTGGATAAAAGTTTTCCTTTTTGAATTTGAATATATGTTGAGTTACCTGAGCGACGTATGGTATCGGGGTTGGTTTAGAAACTTTGTCCATAAACGGAGATGAATTTGAAACGTCGTATCCGCGCAGATAAAGCTGTTCAAACTTTGCCAATTTTTCCTGAAACGTGGCAAGTTGTTCGGACGGATTTTTAATCGGGGTTGAATGCGACGGCAGGACCAACGTCGGATTTAGCTGGATGAGTTTGCGTATTGAGTTCTGGAGCGCTCTGATGCCTGCTCCATATCCATAATCCCATTCGCTGTCAAACCAGTTATGCATTTTTGCCCCATTAAGAATAACGTCGCCGCTGAAAACCACTGATCCGTCTGGAGTTTTTATCAAATAGCTCATCGCGCCGGGACTATTGCCGGGGGTCTCAATGCACTTTATTTCGTACTCCTGCCATACAAATGTCTCCCCATCTTTTAGAGATTTATCAACAGAAATTGGAATTATCGGCGGTCTAACATAACTTGAACCATACACTGTATATGGATCGTTAAGGCTTACCTTCATTTTGCGAAATTTTTGCGGCTTTTCAAAAAACTCAAGTTCTTTTTCCGGAACCGCGATTTTTGGTCTTTGCGAACTGTATATTTTGTAAATCCCCTGACATTGTTCGCGGTGGTGGTGCGTAAATAAAATCCAATCAACCGATTTAATGTTTAGTTTCTCAAGCCTGTCCAACACACCGCCGTCGCCAAAATCAATCAAAAGCGCGTTCGCCCCGCTTTTCAATATGTAAACATTGCAGGTATCAGTCCAGACATAGAGGTTTGGCAGCAGTTTGCCCGGTGTTTTTACGTTGCGCATCTGCCGACTATCACCCTCCGGGCGCGCCTCAATTAGTGAGATAAAGAGGACAATTGTTAAACAGAAAAATATGGCGAAATATTTAGGAGTTAATTTTTTTCTCATATTCTAACACCTTATTAAACCGAGATAGGCAATTTGACAAATCAAATAAACAGGGTTTATTTGAGTGAAAAGATTAGTATGAACAGAGCCGAAGAAAAAAAGCCTATTCCCACCTGCCCGGGCGGGCAATTGACAAGGCGTGATTTTTTGAAAGGGGCAATTGTTGCGGCTGCCGCAATGCCGGTGTTTGGTTCTGAGGTTTCTGAAAAACTATCCTCTTCGCAATTAAACCGGACTCTGCGTCCACCGCGTGCGCCAGTTGGAATAGCGTTGTGCAAACGATACGATTTTAAAGAGGCGAAAAAAACGCTCGGCAAACTTTTTGACCAGCTCGGCGGTGTCAGAAAACTTGTCAAAAACAAACGCGTCACCGTTAAGGTAAATCTTGTCAATACATCAAAAGAAGACTTGAACGGGATACCGTTGTGTTTAACTGTTACGGTTCACCCGGTTGTGGCAATGGCTCTCGGAAGTCTTCTGGTTGACTACGGCGCAAAAGAGGTAATTTTTTGCGACCAATTGCCTTTCCGCAGTTCAGATGAAGAGGCGTTCTCCGGATACGGTTTTAAACTTGATTCTTTCAATAGCGCTATGAACGGAAAGGCAAAATTTGTTAACACGCGCAACCGAGGCGCATTCAGGGATTACGCCTGGGTAAAAGTTCCGAATGGCGAGCTGGCAACAGCCTGGGAGGTCAATAGGATTTATGCAGACACCGATGTATTGGTATCACTCGCAAAATTGAAAAATCACGTTTCCGCAGGAATAACCGGCGGGATGAAAAACCTATTCGGTATACCGCCAAGCAGTCTCTACGGAGACGATTTGAAAGATGGTCCGGACGAAAACGCCGTCGGCTACAGAAACCAGACTATGCATAACTGCACAAGAAAACCGTTCACTTCAGCTGAATCTTTTACCGGCAAATCTATTCAAGGCGACCACGGCTATAATGTTCCGCGATTTATCGTTGACCTTGCTGCGGCATTTCCTATTAGCCTTGTTGTCTTTGATGGCATTAGCGTTATCCAAACCGCTGAAGGCTGGTGGAATGGCTCAATGTCTTCGGTAACGCGTCCAGGTCTGCTTATCGCCGGAACAAACCCGGTCTGTTCAGACTCTGTGGCAGCTGCTGTGATGGGATTTGACCCAAACGCTCCGGACAAAACGCTTCCGTTCGTAAACGGAACAAATCACCTTGCCCTCGCAAGAAAAAGAGGTCTGGGTGAGAATAGAATATCTGAAATTGAAATCGTTGGCGTTGACCTTTCAAAGGCGAGATTTGAATTCCAACCAACATTTAGACGAGTTGCCCTATGAGTCCTGCTAAAAAATCCGCCACCAGCCAATTAATCTGGCGCTGCTCCGGCGCAGACTCTTCAAGACGCGGCTTTTTTCCTCAAAGGCTAAAACTAAAACCAAAACCAATATATACGCTTCCAACCGCAGGCGCAGTCCAGGCGTCCGTTGTATTTGACGACCAATCCGTCTGTTACGTTGCGGATATGAGCGGGCTGGTGCAGGCTTTCGTCAAAGACCGACCTGTCTGGCAATCAAAACTAAACGGCTCGCTTGTCGCTTCGCCAATTATCTGCGGCAAACAAGGTTACCTTTTTGCGGCGACCGTTGCCGGTTCGGTTTACGCAATTGACCCTAAGAGCGGGCAAACGCTTTACAAAAAAAATATCCCGACTGAAAGCGACCCGCGCATTCTCTCCGATTTGTTATACGTGGAAAAACTCAATGTCGTCGTTCTAAATAGCTGGGGCGGTAAGTTCTACGCCTTAAGCGCCGACACTCTGGAAGAAAAATTATATTGGGACGCCGGAATTACCCCTTACGCAGGGGCGAGCGCGGATTCAGACGGGAATATCTATTTATCGCGAGCCCTGCAAGGTCGCGGGATTGAGTTTGTTAAGATCTCTTCAGAGTCAAAAGAGACTGTTCTTTCCCACGAACCAGAAGGCAGACGAGGCGCCCGCAGAACAATAGTTTCCGCGGCGCCTGTGATTGATGATTCAAAAAAACAGGTTTATTTCCTCGCAAACCGCGATGTCGGTTCACACCTGTGCGCATTCTCCACTGAAACAGGGGCTCTTTTGTGGAGACTCGGTCTTCCCAATCAAGTTCAGGCTACTCCAACATTGCGCCCCGACGGAGTTTTGATTGTTTCAGACCTGCGCGGACTTGTGCTCGGCATCCGGACTGATGGCAGCCTGCTTTTTCAATACAATACAAATTCCGAATATCTCATCGGCGGCGGCGTTTGCGAACAGGGTGGAACATTCTTCACCGGCGACCCGCTCGGCTACGTTCATCAAATTAGTGAACGTGGTTCAGGAAAAGTCTTCTTTGAATCTCAACGGGCAATCCTTGCAAGACCTTCATTTTCACCAGAAGGAAACCTATACATCCCTTCAACAGATAAAAATGTTTACGTATTTGAATCGCAAAAAATATAAAAAGAAAAGGTTTTCAAATTGCGAATATAATTTTTTTACTGCGGCAACAGCGGGGTTAACGCCACAGCGCAATTTTGGCCTCAATAGTTTGCTGATTTAACTATTAATTATCTATCTATAACACCGCACCCCGATGAATAGAAATTCCGACAAAGCCGGGAGTTGCGAATATTTTAAACTCCAGCAGAATTATCATGAATTTATCTTACCGAGTTATTCCTTGACAAAATCAAACGGCGGCAACGGCTGGTAAACGAGGGCTCGCTGGCACTGGCGGCATAAATCAAACTTATACTCAACATACACATCGCGCATCAGTTCCTCCTCTGTCATAGATTCGGTTTCTTCAATGATGCGTTCTATTTCAGCGAGGTGATCGCGAAATAGGTCGTCTATGCTAATTTCCAGTGGCTGGTCTGCTGCGGCGTAAATCTTCATATTGACAACGTAGCGGGTCTCGCCTTTGAGGATTGGCTTGCCGCATCTGTCGCAAAAATGTGTAATCATAGCTCAAAATTTATAATCAGAATATAACAGAATTAATAAAAAAAATCCACATTTTTGTAAGTTGTTGCTGTTCAATATAAAATAAATTTAAAAATTTTTGGCATAGTACCAGTAATGTCCTACCCCCTGTTTTATACTGTTTATATGAAAACTGAAGTTAAAAATTTATTAGGCAGTTTGAGGCTTGGAAACATAATGAGCGTCCATAATGTGGCGGTAATACCATTGTTCACCGATTCAATAAACGCTCTTGAATATTTGACACTTGACGAAGCGCTTGAGACGCGGAGTTTACATATCGGCGAGGTCTCGGAAGGTGGTTCAGTTCCTCATCTCAAAGTCAATAATCTTGCTGAAAAACCGGTACTTTTGCTTGACGGCGAAGAATTGGTTGGCGTTAAACAGAACCGGGTCCTGAATCTAACTATATTGCTAAAAGAAAAATCAGAAACAACAATACCGGTTAGTTGTGTTGAACGCGGTCGGTGGCATTATCGGCATCTCCATTTTCCACCTGACGAACCGCCCCATTCTCCGCATCATCCGCCGGATGTCCAACCGAATAAACCAGAATCACCGGTAAAAACCGAACATATTATGGCTTTAAAAGCGCGCGCAAAGAAATCGCTAAGAGTATCGGAATCTATACTGTATGAATGTGCTCCGTGCGCTAACCAGGCGGAGGTATGGCACGACATTGAGGAGATGCAATGTAAACTTGATGCCCCTTCTCCAACGTCAGCAATGTATGACGTTTACAAACAGAGAGAGCGGGATTTAATCAACTTTTTTGAGGGCTTGAAGGCGCAGCCGAACCAGTGCGGATATATCCTGTTCATAAATGGTCAGGTGCAGGCGCTTGAGGTTATTCCAAAACCGGAAAAATATGCCCGCTATCATAAAAAACTGATTGAATCAGGGGTAATTGAAGCGCTTGGAGAAATCCACCGTTATGATAAGCCGTATGATGAAAACACAGCGAAGTTAAGCGCCTCACAATTCATAAAATCAATTCTGGACACCGAAGAAGTGCCCTTTGAAAATATCGGTTATGGAATCAATCTTCGTTACCGAAATCCCAATATAAATGGCGCGGCGCTTGTAAACAATAACGAGGTTGTTCATATGGCGTTTTTCTCTCTCCAGAGCGGCGAAGGGCATAGAAACAGATATTTTGGACGCTTTGACTGATCAGGTGGCACATCAGGGTTGTTACGGTATAACGGGAAAAGGCAGAATTCAAGGGGGTAACGGGGCTCCGGATTTTTAATCAATCTGACCGACTCAACACCCGGAGCCCTGTTAATATTTTAGAACAGACACTCAACTGATTGTTTTTTAAATGCGCAGGGCGCGCGATGGCAATAATTGAATTTAATCGTTTCTCGTTCTTAATTCGGTTTTCAGAATTTTGCCCGTTGCGTTGTGAGGCAGTTCGGCAAGGGTTATTACCCGCCTTGGGACTTTATAATCGGCAAGCCGTTGACGCAGGAATTTGATGAGTTCGTCAGCATCTACCTGTTTACCTTCTATTGGCGAAATATAAGCCACAGGCTGTTCGCCCCGCCGCGGGTCTGGTCTTCCTATAACAGCGGCTTCTTTTACGCCGGGGTATTTAAGAATCACTTCCTCTATCTCGCGCGGATAAACATTGTTTCCGTTGACAAGTAGCATATCTTTTTTTCTATCGGTAATGTAAAAATAACCTTGATTATCGTGGTAACCGACATCGCCGGTCAGCAGCCAGCCGTTTCTAAAAACTTTTGCCGTTTCTTCCGGTTTATTCCAGTAACCGAGCATTACATTGCCGCCTCTGACACATATTTCGCCTACCACACCCGGCGGCAGATGATTTCCCTCGTCATCCTGAACACTCATTTCAACCCGTGGTATTGGGACACCGATTGAGCCGGCTTTCCACGGTCCTTTTATCGGGTTTACAGAACAAACCGGACTTGCCTCGCTCAGACCATATCCTTCAATCAGCGGAAAAGGGAATTTTTTATTGAATTGCTCAAGGGTATCAAGCGGCAACGGCGCCGAACCGCTCACACAAAGCCTTAACGGCAATTGATTCGGCACCGATGGATGTATAAACGCCCTGAATACCTGCGGCATCGCCGGCAAGAGAGTCGCCCTATTATTAACAAGCTCTTCTAACAAATTTTTGATCGGATGAATTGATTTTATTAACGCTATTGACGCCCCGCTAAACAGCGGCAACAAAATCCCCACCGTCATCATAAAACTATGAAACATCGGAAGGATTATCGCTATCCGATCGTCATCAGATAAATCCAGCGCCTCGTAACAGGAGCTCACATTTTCCATCAGGTTGTTGTGTGAAAGCATTGCGCCTTTTGGGTGACCGGTCGTGCCAGAGGTGTAAATTATTACTGCAAGGTCCTGTTCGGTGGCGGTTGTCTCGGGAATCGTTCCTATGTTTTCGGCATCTCCTGAATTTTCGTCCGTTAATAAAACTTTTAATGCATCGCACACCGCGCAAAGTTTATGAATGGTCTCCGTTAATGAATCTTCGCTTACTAAAACCTTTATGCCGGCATCCTTGATAATGTATGAAATCTCGTATGGCTTCAAAAAATTGTTGATTGGCACGACGACCGCGTCTGTTGAAAGAATCCCGAACAACGCGGATATGAAATCCGGACTATTTCTCATCAAAAGACCTACTCTGTCTGCTTTTTTGACCTGATATTTTTCTTTCAATACCTTTCCAATCCGCAAAGACAGCCCTGCTAACTGGCTATACTTGACACAGTCGTTGCCGTAGAAAACAGCAACCTTATCAGGCATCCGCAGCGCCGACGAATAAAATTTCTTTGCAAGATTCATTAAACATTATTATAAGAATGGCTTCAAAAAATTTCCATAAAATTTGATTCGTCATATTGAGAAAATTCTATATTCCGAATTTTGTTGTATTGAAGATTGTAGCATTAAACCTCATAATCCTTTTATGCGCTCATTCACCACAATTTTGAGTTTTGCAGTAATCTTTTCATTAAAAGCAATATCGGCGCAGTTTGACGCAGCCCCTTTTGGCATACCGTTAACCGATGGCTCCGCTGGCATTATCTGGGAAGACCCCCGAGAAATACACGTTGTAAAGGTCAGATTCAAAGACAATTCCTCTATCCCGCAGGATATAAAGCTTGAATACTGGGGAAGCAGATGGCCTCAACAACGACTCCCTAAAAATCGGGTTCCGGGCGGCGGCGATGTTGGCTGGATGGAGCTCGGCAACTGGTATAGATACAGCTGGCGCGCAGCAGACACTATTGTCAGGAAAGAAAATAACACGCTCACCTTTACATTCAATCCAGTAAACAAAAATGAATTTCCGGATGTGAAAGATTACCCGGCAACCTTTCGGTACACATTGAAAATCAGGATAGTTTCAAAGGAAAAACTCCCTGAAATTGAAAAGATTGAGGCGTTCACAGATTCACAGGTTGAGCCGTTCACCTTCAGAATTGCCTTTGCGGATTTGGTTCCGCAAAAACTTAACCTTTCCGCATTTAATGGGGCGGTAAAAAAGATTGAAAAAATATCTCGCGATATTGCCAGAGTTGATATTGATAAAGCGTCAAATCCCGACCCGAATACATACGACAAAACATTGATAACCATTGATACAGGTTTAAATGTTGTCACTTTCAATGCCGATGACCTCAAAGAGGGCGCAATCTTCATACCATCTGCGCGCCTTGCTGTTTTGCAGGAGAATGACGGTAGAAATTATAAGGAAGTTGAATCGCAGCAAAAGGGGTTGAAATCAAAAACTCTTTACGACAGAGTCTCAGAATTGCCGGAGCAAACCTGGCGCTCTGCCTGGGAAAGTATGCCGCCTAAAAAATCGCATATCTACTTTCCGCTCGGTCTTGACGGCGGGCGTCAACGTTTTCGCCTCAATCCCGATGGCAGCATTGAGTTCAGAACAAACGACGGCTTTCTCCAGCGCCGTCCGGGAAAAGACACCGCGCGGCTCAGTCGGGAAAGTCCACCTGTCAGCCTATCGTTTTCTCTACCAAACAAACCGTCTTTCAGAACAATTGACGAAGAGAGCCTGCCGATTTGCAGAACTGTATGGGAGATAGATGGCGTTCAGATTCGCCAGACGGCATTTGTTACAAGCCTTGACGCAGTGATTGACGCCGAATCGCCACCGCCACCTGCAGACACCTTTGCTGTGTGTATGCTTAAATTCACAATCACAAATAAAACCACTGAACCCAAAAAATTTGTTTTGCCCATAACTTATCGTTCAGGAAATCGTCAACTTCCTTTGCAAGCGGAAACAAACGAGGTCGTTCTGGCAAATAACAAACCGCGATTCCAGCTAATTTCAGACGTCCCGAAACAGACTGATGGAAATCGGTTGAGACTCAATTTTGAACTGGCGCCAGCTGGCGCAGCTACGGTTATAATCAAGATTCCATATCTAATCCTTAACGATGAGGAGCTGGTGCACTTAAAGAGGCTTGATTTTGATCGGCAACACAAATCGCTGGCAGATTACTGGCGAAGACGGTTAAATGAGAGCGCAAATTTGATAACGCCCGAACCGATGTTGAACGAGTTCTACCGCGCCCATTGCGGGCACTTGCTTATAAATTGCGAACGCGAACCGGGTAGCGACCGCAGGTTTGCGCGCGTCGGTTCTTTCAGTTACGGCGCCTATGGTAACGAATCCTGTATGATGGTTCTTGATCTGGAACGGCGCGGTTTGCACAAAGAGGCGCAGGAGTGTCTTGACGCCTGGGTTCATTATCAAGGCAGTGTTGGGTTGCCGGGCGATTTTTCCTCCAAAGAGGGCGTTCTATATGGCGCCGGTGGGTATGAAGCCGGCGGTTACAACCAGCATCATGGTTGGATTCTCTGGATGCTTGCCGAACATTATCGGTTCAGCCGCGACGACCGGTGGTTAAATTCAGTAGCCCCGGCAATTGTAAAGGGAGCAGACTGGATAATCAGAGAAACAGAAAGGACATTTAACAGGAGCGAACTTGAAAGAGGGCTTCTTCCTGCCGGCAGCCTTGAAGACATTGGCGATTGGTGGGTGTGGCTCTCAACAAGTTGTTATACCTGGCGCGGGCTTGATAACGCCGCCTACGCGCTTGAACAGATTAACCACCCCGAAGCGCGGAGAATCCGAGCAGCCGCTACCGCATATCATCGCGCCCTTACAAACAACTTCACAAAAGCCGCGCAGCGCTCGCCAGTCGTAAGATTGCGCGACGGCACCGCCGTCCCTAAATTCCCTTCTCACGTTCATAGACGCGGACGCAGTTTCGGCTGGATTTGCGAGACACTTGAAGGCGCCATCCATCTGCTAATCACCAAAGCCATTGACCCAAAGTCCATCCAGGCAGAATGGATTTTGAAAGATTACGAGGACAATTTGTTCCTCTCGCGGCAATGGGGCTATGAAATCAGCGATTTTGAAAAAAACTGGTTCAACCTGGGGGGATGTCTATGCAAGCCTGCCTGTTGCTTGATGTTGAACCGTATTTATACCGAGATGATGTAAAACAGGCACTGCGCGCTATGTTCAACGCCCAGGCGGTAAGTTATTTCCCAGATGTCAGGCTCAATACCGAGCACGCGTTGCCCGAACCGGGCGATTGGCGCGGCGATCACTATAAAACAAGCGATGAATCCAACAGCGCCGGCTGGTTGCGCCAGATATTTGTCCGCGAAGAAGATGATTCCACACTTTTCATCGGACAGGCTGTGCCGCGCGTCTGGCTTGAGCCGGGAAAATACTGTGGAATAGAAAAAACCGCCACTTATTTTGGCAAAACCAGCGTCCTTTACACGGGTATGCAGGATAAAATAATGTGCCAGATTAAAGCGCCAACGCGAAATCCGCCGCAGCAAATCAAGGTTCGTTTTCGCGAACCAAAAGAACGTCCAATAAAGGCTGTGACCCTCAATGGAGAGGAATGGAAAAAGTTTTCAGGTGATGTCGTATTTTTGCCGGGAACTATCGGCAATGCTACCATTATAGCGGAATTTTAATTTTGGAGTGCTGTGGTAAGGCTATGAAGTAGCCGCACCACTTTGGAGTGCGGTGGCAACGCCACCGCTTTGTGACTTCGGATGTAAAAAAACA
>JBAMMJ010000041.1:0-7488 GCA_039793825.1 Verrucomicrobiota bacterium
TTCATAAAGCTGGCGCGCAGGCTCCTTCTGCAAAACTTAATCTTGCTTTTATCGGAGTAGGGGGCAGAGGAGGGGATAATCTTAACGGTTTAAGCAGCGAGAATGTTGTAGCATTATGCGATGTGGATGCTCAACGGTCTGAAGCAGCCAGAAAAAAATTTCCTGGCGCAAGATTTTACAAAGACTGGCGAAAGATGTTTGATGAGATGGAAAAATCTATAGACGCCGTTGTAGTTTCAACACCAGACCATACCCACGCCGTAGCCGCAATGGCTGCTATAAAAAGAGGCAAACACGTCTATTGCGAAAAACCGCTTGCGCATTCCATCGGCGAAGTCCGAGCGCTGATGGAGGCGGCAAAAAAATATAACATTGTTTCCCAACTCGGTAATCAGGGACATTCTTTTGATACCATCAGGACATTCCGCGAATGGATTCAAGACGGCGCCATTGGCAATGTCCATACAATTCACGCATTCGCGGGCGCGCGATATTCCCGATTGGATCAACTGGACATCTTAAAACAGGAATTTCCGATTCCTGAATGGCTTGATTGGGACCTGTGGCTCGGACCTGCGCCATATCGTCCCTATAATCCTGCGTATCTTCCCGGAAAGTGGCGAGGCTGGAGCGCTTTTGGAACCGGTATGATAGGCGATTGGGTTTGTCATGTGGTTGACCCATCGTTTTGGACGCTTGAATTGGGCTCGCCAGTCTGGATTCAAGCAGAGGCTAAAAACTATGACCCCAAAAAACATTTTGAAACCTTCCCCTACGGCTCCAGAATTACATTTGAATTTCCTGCTACAAACATAAGAGGTCCGATTAAACTAATCTGGTATGATGGAGTTGAAAAACCGCCTAAACCGGCTGAACTTGAGCCGGAGGACCGATTACCCGACACCGGAGCCGTTGTTATTGGAGATAAAGGAACCATTGTTCATGGTTCTCACGGCGCAGGCGGCGTACGGTTGATACCGGATTCTAAGATGCAGGCTTACAAAAAACCGCCCAGAACATTGCCAAGAGTGAAAAACCATTATGCCGACTGGCTGGACGCAATCAGAAATAATAAAAAGGCTGGTTCGGACTTCAGTTATGGAGGACAACTCACTGAACTCGCCCTTTTAGGAATAATTGCCATTAGATTTTTAGGAGAAAAACTTTTCTGGGACGGTAAAAATGCCAGGTTCACCAACAATACGGAGGCTAACAAATTCATTCAACCCCAATTCAGAAACGGCTGGAACCTTTAAAACCAATAAAATTTATAGAATAATTTAGTTGAAGTTCAACGACTTAATTGGACCACGGCTATTTTAATTGGAGTTTAGAAGATTTTCTGTTAATTTTTTCTGGATAAAAAGTTTAGTTTGTTTTTTTATATTTGAAATTTTGTTATGCCGAAGAGAACTGACATACACTCGGTCTTAATAATTGGTTCGGGTCCGATAGTAATAGGACAGGCGTGTGAATTTGATTATTCAGGCACACAGGCTTGCAAAGCGCTTAAAGAAGAGGGACTACGAGTCATTCTTGTGAATTCAAATCCAGCAACGATAATGACTGACCCGGAGTTCTCAGACAGAACCTATATTGAACCGATTACGCCCGAGTGCGTTGAAAAGATCATTGCGCGCGAGGTTGAACAGATGAAAAAAATGGGCGCAAAAGGCAAACTTGTGCTTCTGCCCACACTTGGTGGTCAAACGGCTCTTAATACTTCAATGGCTCTTTATCGTTCAGGCGTCCTTGATAAATATGGGGTTGAAATGATTGGCGCCAATGCGGAGGCTATTGAACGGGGAGAGGACCGTCAGAAATTCAAAGAATTAATGATGTCCATCGGGCTTGATGTGCCAATAAGCGGTATAGCGCATACCCTTGAAGAAGCGCGGCAGGTGGTTGAAAAAATTGGGACCTTTCCTGTGATAATAAGACCTGCATACACGCTTGGAGGCACCGGCGGCGGTATCGCTTACAACAGCGAAGAGTTTGAAGTGATTGCAAAACGCGGTTTAGAGTTATCCCCTGTCTCGGAGATTTTGATTGAGGAATCGCTCATTGGTTGGAAAGAATTTGAAATGGAGGTAATGCGCGACAAGGCTGATAACTGTGTTGTTATATGTTCAATTGAAAACTTTGATCCAATGGGCATTCACACAGGCGATTCTATCACTGTTGCGCCAATCCAAACTCTGACAGACAAAGAATATCAGATAATGCGCGACGCTTCATTTGCAATAATCAGAGCTGTAGGTGTGGAGACCGGCGGGTCAAATATTCAATTTGCGGTAAACCCGGAAAATGGTAGAATGGTTGTCATAGAAATGAATCCGCGCGTTTCCCGAAGTTCGGCTCTGGCGAGTAAAGCCACCGGATTCCCGATCGCAAAAATAGCGGCAAAACTCGCCGTCGGTTATCTCCTTGATGAAATCCGAAATGACATCACAAAAGAAACCCCTGCAAGCTTTGAACCAACAATTGATTACGTGGTCGTCAAGGTGCCAAGATTCGCTTTTGAAAAGTTTCAACAAGCCGATCCAACCTTGACAACCCAGATGAAAAGCATCGGCGAAGCAATGGCTATTGGACGGACTTTTAAAGAAAGTTTGCAGAAATGCCTGCGCTCGCTTGAGATTGGCAGAAGCGGTCTTGGCGGCGATGGTAAACATTGGCGGATTGACAAAGATTTATACCCCGATAGAGCTATTCTGGACAGGGATTTGATTAAGCGAAAACTATCTGTGCCTAACGCCGAACGGGTCTTTTTCATTCGGCACGCTTTCAGGGCAGGGTTTACAATTGATGAAATTTACAATTTAACAAAGATTGACAGATGGTTTCTCGCCCAGATTAAAGAGATTGTTGATGAGGAGGAAAAACTTGCAAGCGAATTTGCAACAAATAGTTGAACTTCTTTTTAGCCTGTAAGAAGTTTATTCCACAGGAAACGAATTATTATTTCTTTTCAATTATTGGTATAAATTCCGACGTAAATTGGGGTAGAGGTTCTTTTAAATTGATTTCAAACTCGGCGTCTCTGTCACAGGTCAATGAATTGCCATCATAGCCGAGTTTAACTATCTGCAACCAGGTTCTGCGCGGGTTAGGCGCTTTTTGATGAACAAAATAGATTAGATAGGCGTTATCATCGTCCTGAACTATCACTCCGGGATGTTGTCCGACACCGTCGTCGCCCGGACGTTTGCCCGGCTTATCAAGAATTACCCCCATACTCGTCCACTGGTCAAGGTCTGCAGACCGATATACGGCAAGACCGCGCCATATATCTTTAACCATCCAGAACCATCCTTTCCACCTGAACACTTCCGGACCTTCGCCCTTGCCCGGAGCAGGGTCTGGCATTTGCGATTTAGAAAGCTCCCAGTGATATAGGTCGTCGCTATCCATCACTGTGCCTTTTACCTTTCCCTGTTCGTTCTTAAACCACATACGCCATTTGCCGTCAGGAAGCCTGTGAACACAGGCATCAATGGACCCGGGAACAATGATAGATTCATATTTCCAGTCAATTAAATTTGTGCTTGTGTAATGGACAATATCGCGCGTCCCCTTCCATGAATCCGGTATCCCCCTGACATAGGAGATGTATGCGTGATAGATGCCGTTATGATAAACAACCTCAGGAGCCCAGAAGGTATTTCTTGTTTGATTGGTTTCAAATTCAAGACCTCGCGCGATGCCGCGATATTTCCAGCTAACCCCGCCGTCATCGCTGGATGCCAGACCGATATCAGTCCCGTGCACCCATTTTACCCCGGGCTCATTGGTTGCGTCTGCGCGCCGATTTGTATAAAGCATCCACCAGCATTTTTCAGCCCTATTCCAGATAAAAGTCGGGTCTGCGGCGCCATCGTGTACAGGATCGCGATAAAGCGGGGCAGGGGGAACTCTGTTTGATTTGGCGCTTTTTATTTCTGCCGAATATCCAACGCTGAAATAGAAGCTGATTATCAACACAACAAAACCCGAAAACGCCGTGCAGCTGTTTGATCTGTTAGATCGTGATTGTTTACTATTCATAATTATGCCGTGACACTTAAAATTTTTAATAACTGATTTGACATATCTCCAATAATTTTAAAATAGATTCATCTGCTGTGGAAATACCTTTTTAAATTCTGAGCAGGAAAGGTCAATATGACGTTGTTTGAGATTAAATTTTCTGCAAGAAACTTCAAACAACCGCCGTATCTGGTCAGCCCATATTCCACAACCTGTCAATCGCCTGAAAAATCGTGGGTCGTAGACTTTACCATTATGCAGGGAACGAATTCTATTAAGAATTTTTTCCTTTCTATCGGGGAACCAGCGCTGCAACCAGTCTTCAAATAGATCAGCCACGCCGTAAGGTAAACGCAAAATGCTGTAAAAAGCCGCTGTGGCACCAGCCTGAGCGGCTGCTTTAATAATCATAGGAATTTCGTGGTCGGTTAACCCGGGAATCACAGGCGACACAAGCACGCTGGTTGGAATTCCGGCTGCTGAAAGTTTTTCAACTGTGTCAAGCCGCATCTCAGGAGGCGTTGTTCGCGGTTCAAGTATCATCTTTAGTTTTGAATCAAGCGTTGAAATAGAAATTGAGACAGAGACCGCGTTATATTTTGAAAGATGTTTCAACAGATCGATATCTCTTAGCACAAGCGCGTTTTTAGTCACAATGCAGACTGGATGACGAAACTGAACAAGAGTTTCAAGGCACCAGCGGGTGATGTTGAATTGTTGTTCTGCCGGCTGATATGGGTCTGTGACGCCGCTTAATGCCAGCACAGACGGTTTGTAGTTTGGCGAGGAAATCTCCTTTTTCAATAACTCAGGGGCTTTGTTTTTCACGAAAATCCTGGTTTCAAAATCAAGACCGCAGGAAAGACCAAAGTATTCGTGCGTTGGACGCGCATAACAATAAACACAACCGTGTTCGCACCCGCGATACGGATTCAGACTGGCATCGTAACCAATATCCGGACTGTCATTATAGGTAATTATTGATTGTGAATCATCATTGATAAAAGTAGTGTTCTGATTCTTTTTTTGCTCCTCATATTCATCGCATTTTTCATAAAAAGAGCCGATAAACCGATTTTTCGGCTGCAACCTCGTGCCGCGCGGCGCGTTGTAATCGTTCTTTTTCAATCAATAGAATAATTTAGCATCTCTATAATAAAATGTGGAAATTTAAATTTATTTTGTTATATTGAAAAACTTTAAAAATAATCTCATTGTAGTGTATGAGAAATTAATTTTTATTGACCTTAAGAAAATTTAATAGAAATATAAAACGATTATGTTTGCTGGTTTTAGAAAATATCAAAAATGGATATGGGTCGGTGCCATTATTGTGGTCATACCGAGCTTTGTAATATTCTTCTCACCGGATGCCAGATTTCGTAGGGATAGGCGGGATGTTAGTCTGGGTTCAATCAATGGGAAAGCCATAACGCCAGACCAATATTTGAACGCAAAGAAAGAGGCGTACTTGAGCTTTTTCTTTCGTCACGGTCAATGGCCTGACCGCAACGAGGCGGTGAAACAATTTGGTTTTGATGAAGAGCGCGAGACCTACGGACGGTTGTTGTTGATAGAGAAACTGAACGATATGGGAATAAACGTTTCAACAGAAACCGCAGCCGCCCTTGCGCGGGACTTCTTAATTCGTATCGCCGGCACAAACGCGCCACCGAACCAGATCCTTGATGTTTTGTACCAGAAAATTTTGCGCCCAAACGGTCTTACGAAACTTGATTTTGAAAGATATATCAGACACGAAGCCGGCATTTTCCATCTTGTCTCGGTCGCCGGTGTTTCTGGCAAACTCGTTACTCCACAAGAGGCTGAACAAATTTATAGACGCGAAAACCAGGAAGTCCTCGTTGATATCGTGTTTTTTAACGCTTCAAATTATATCTCTTCTGTCACAGACCCAGACCCTCAGACGTTGAGCCAGTTTTATTCAAATAATATGGCGAGTTATCGGTTGCCCGAGCGAGTTCAGCTTGCTTATGTGAAATTTGAGTTAACAAATTATCTTGCCGAAGCGGATGCCGAGCTCGCAAAAGTGACAAACCTGACTCAACGGTTGCGAGAGGTGTACCTGCAACGGGGAACAAATTATTTCACAGACTCTAACGGAAAACCGCTCCCGGAGCAAGCCGCTCTTGAAAAATTAAAGGAAGAATTCAGAGAAAGCGTTGCCAGAGATGTTTCTATGAAAAAGGCGTTTGAGTTTGTAAACAAACTACCCGAAAACGGCGCCAATCTTCAAATCTTTCTTTCATTGGCTTCAAGCAACAACCTGACAGTCCATTATACTGAGCCTTTTGATGAGGATGGACCGGCAAATATGCGCGTGCCTGATAAGTTTACCCGCATTGCGTTTAGCCTGACACGAGACGAGCCGGTTTCGCTCAGTCCGATTGAAGGTGAGGACGGGACCTACGTAATCGCTCTAAAAGATAGGTTGCCGAGCACTGTCCCGCCGCTTGCTGCAATTTCAGACAAAGTAATTGCCGATTATAAACGACAGCAGGCAATTGATATCGCACAAACCCGCGGCAGGATTTTTTATAACACATTGACAAACGCCCTCGCCGCAAATAAGTCGTTTACTGAAATTTGCCTTGAATCTAAATATACTCCTGTGTCACTGCCGGCATTTTCCCGTAGCACAAGAACCCTTGAAAAGGTGCAAATACCCATCGGGCTGGCAGAAATTAAACGAGTGGTTTTTGACCTTGAACCGGGCAAGGTAAGCCAGTTTATCCCAACGCGCGATGGCGGTATGATTGTTTACCTCAGGTCGGTTTTACCAATTGACGAACAGAAGCTGCAAAAAGAATTGCCGCAGTTTATAACCAGTATCAGGCAAACGCGGCTCTACGAAGCGGCAGATTTATGGTTGCAAAAACAGCGACAGGCTATGCAAATGGTGATTCCGGAGCGCAAACGGGATAGTAAAGGCTAATCTGCCGTTATATGTCGCGCCATTTATGGATGTAAAAACATCCCAAAAATATCCCATTATTAAACTTTCGGCTCCTGAATACAATAAGTTCTGGGAAATTCAGGTGCTTTATGAAGATGAGTTTTTAATGGCAATCAACAAGCCCGCAGGTCTATTGACGTCTCCGGATAGATATGACCCAAAACGTCCAAATCTAATGAAACTTCTCCACGCGGGCATTGAGCAGAAAAAAGATTGGGCTTCGCAAAGGGGATTGGAGTATTTAATGAATCCGCACCGCCTTGATATTGAGACTACCGGAATTCTCCTGCTTGCAAAAGATAAACAGACACTTACTGCTTTGACAGACCTGTTCGGCACTGAAAAGGTGTCAAAAAAATATATCGCTATTGCTCACGGTAATCCGGATAGAGATGAATTTGAGGTTGATGTGTTAATCGCTCCAACACCCAGAAAGCCCGAGATAATGCGGATAGTAAGGAAAAAAGGGAAGCGTTCCATTA
>JBAMMJ010000041.1:7498-7885 GCA_039793825.1 Verrucomicrobiota bacterium
GTTTTAAGGCGCTTGAACGTTATGCTGGTTACACGCTTTTTGAATGCTTTCCATTGACCGGCCGCACCCACCAGATACGGGTGCATTTGAAATATGCCGGTTATCCTATAGTTGGAGATTCTCTTTACGGAGGAACGCCGTTGTTTCTGTCCTCATTGAAACCGGACTACAAATTATCAAAAGGTAAGATTGAACACCCGATAATTTCAACTGTTGCCCTTCATGCCAAAGAGCTCCAATTTATACATCCTGTCACCGGCGAAAAAGTAATAATAGACGCCCCGGTACCAAAAGCTATTGTGGCGGCAATTAAATATTTGAGACAATACGCCGCACCTATGAGTTATTCAGAGCGTCCTTTACCCTTTTAAGAGAACTGAAGATTTA
>JBAMMJ010000041.1:7895-11331 GCA_039793825.1 Verrucomicrobiota bacterium
TCTCGCTAAAATTGTTTATAGTAGCGCTTTTTATCTTCAATCTGAACGGCATTTTGCCAATAAGTTTTTTTGGATTTATCAAAACTTTTAGGAAAAGCGTCTTTTGAAATAATCCTTCTTAAAACGCCAAAGGGAGTCAAGATAAGGTAAAAGAAAAGAATCAACACAAGATTGCTGATAACTATGCCAATACAACCGGCGATGAAAAACCAGAAGATGTAAAACGGCTTACTGATTTGCGGCAACAGATAAAAGAGCAAGCCGCTGCAAAATCCGACGCCCCCGACGTATAACGAGAGATTCAAATTTGTATTCCAGGACCCGCTTTTAACCCATCCGATCAATAAAAAAATTGCTGCGATTATCGGAAAGCCAGCTAAAAGGCTTAAGGCAAATTTTTTCCTCTCTTTTATGTCAGGATTCCAATTTATTTCTTTAAATGGATTTATCATAATTTAATCAAGGCTAAAGGATGCCATATATTTTTTCTTTTCCTCAACGTCCATCTGTTTTTGTTCTGATTTGTACAGAACGCAATTTTCAAGCACAAGCATATCCATATCAGTCGCCAAAAAACATTTGCAGGCGTCCTGGGGTGTGCAGACTATAGGTTCGCCACGAATATTGAAACTTGTATTGATTATTACGCCGCAACCGGTTTGCTTTTTGAACTCTTTCATCAGTCTGTAAAATCTCCCGTGTCTCTTCTCGTCAACGGTTTGAATCCTCGCTGACATATCAATATGAGTTACTGCCGGAATGACAGAACGTTTGACATTTACCCTTTTTCTTAAATCGGGGTCTTTCATTATCCGTTTTTGTTCTTCTGTAAGGTTGCATCTAAGTTCCTTTCTGACATCAGCAACGAGCAACATATACGGGGATTCTCTATCCAGTTCAAAATATTTTGAAACATCTTCAATCAAAACGCACGGCGCAAATGGTCTGAATGATTCGCGGTATTTTATCCGTAAATTCATAGTGGACTGCATAGTTTCGTTTCTGGCGTCGCCGATGATACTCCTTGCTCCGAGCGCGCGCGGTCCAAACTCCATTCTTCCATGAAACCACCCTACCACCATTCCATCGATCATCGCCCTGACGGTTCGTTCTAACAATTCATTTTCGCTTTTAAAGAAATGATATTTAAGTCCTTGAGTTTCCAGAAAAGCTTGAATCTCTTCATTGGTGAAACTCGGTCCTAAGAGCGAACCTTGTTGAGAGTCTTCGCCATTTGTATTTCTCTGGTTGTCAAGAAGTTGATAATGCACAAACAACGCCGCCCCGAGGGCTCCCCCTGCGTCTCCTGCCGCAGGTTGAATCCAGATATCGTCAAAAATTCCTGAACGCAGAATTTTGCCATTCGCCACACAATTGAGCGCAACACCGCCGGCAAGGCAAAGATATTTGCAACCGGTGAGTTCCTTTGCGGTTTTTGCCATTCTTATCATTGCTTCTTCGGTTACGGCTTGAATTGAGGCTGCGATATCCATCTCTCGCTGGGTGATAAATGATTCGGGTTTTCTTGGGGGTCCGCCAAACAATTTGTCAAATTCTCTGTTGGTCATCGTCAAACCCTGACAATAATTGAAATACTTCATATTCATTGCCAGCGAGCCATCCTCTTTTAAATCCACGATTTTATCAAGAATCAGGTCCACATATTTTGGTTCGCCATAAGGCGCCAGCCCCATAAGTTTATACTCGCCGCTGTTGACCTTGAAACCGGTGAAATATGTAAAAGCGCTATAAAGAAGACCGAGTGAATGTGGAAACCGAAGCGTTTTAAGTAGCTTGATCTTGTTTCCATTTCCAACACCGATGCTTGCCGTGTCCCATTCGCCGACGCCGTCAGCGGTAATGATTGCCGCCTCTTCAAACGGGGATGGGAAAAATGCGCTCGCAGCGTGTGACTCGTGATGTCCTGTAAAAATGATGCCTTTTTGATACCGATTATTTAAGGACTTTCTTATTTCTTTGGGCAGATGAAGTTTAGTTTTGAGCCATAAAGGCATTGCCATCATAAAAGATTTTAAGCCAGCTGGCGCATAGGCAAGATAGGTCTCTATCAATCTATCAAACTTTAACAATGGTTTGTCATAAAAAACCACATAATCAAGGTCTTCAGGATTTAGTTTTCCCTCTTTCAAACAATAATTAATAGCGTTTATCGGGAATCTGAAATCGTGTTTTACCCGCGTGAATCTCTCTTCCTGAGCTGCCGCAACAATATGCCCGTCAATTATAAGAGCTGCGGCGCTGTCGTGATAAAACGCCGATATTCCCAATATTTTTTTTCCTGCGCCCATCGTGATTTAGATTTGTTGTCAATATCTAATAAACTAATTGCGGCAATACTTCAATAAAAACAGAAATATAGAAGGACTTTTATTTACGAGTTTAATAAACGCCGTTTTAACTCAAACTTTGAAAAACGGATTGTTCCTGATTTCCTCTTCCACAGTTGTCAAAGGACCGTGTCCTGGACAAATTAATGTATCGGATGGCAATGAAAACAGGTTTTCAATAATCGCCTTTTTAACAGATTTGGGTTCTATGATCAACCTACCCATTGAACCGGCAAAAAGCGCATCCCCCACGACCGCCACAGGCGCGCTGTTCTTCCAGCCAGTAACAATGTATATCATAGAATCGTATGTGTGGCCGGGTAGGGGAATTGGCGTAATTGTTAAATTCCCAAATGTAATCGGTTGTTGGTTCTTCTCGTAAAGGGCTTCATTAAGCGTGGTAAAATTTGCCCTGTAAATCTTGATATCGGGAAATTTTCTGGCAAAAAGATCAGCCAGCCCGCAATGGTCAAGGTGGTTATGGGTTATAAATAAATATTCCAGTTCAAGAGAATGTTTTTTCAAATGTTCGTTTATTAAGTTTTCATCAAAGCCGGTGTCAAAAAGCGCAGCCTTTTTAGCCCCGGGTTCCCAGATTAGAAAACAGTTTACCGTATTATTTGAACAGGTGGAGGTTATTTTTCGCAATTCGTTCCAGTTTTTTGTGTTTATTTGCTGTGGAGTCCATCCGCGAGCAAGGTTTTCAAGTTTGCCGCTATCTAAATCTAAAATTTCGGCAAGCCTTTTGAAATTTGGTTCTCTTTTGAATTCGCCGCTTTGCAGAAAAATATTGAAGCTAACCGCGTCCATACCCGCCGCTTTTGCCGCGCTCATAATAGGAACATTAGCCATTTCAATGGCTTTTCTAACCACATCACCAATATGGTCTTCAAGGTTCTCCATAAATCTTTGTCAAATCTTTTGCTGCTTTTTCGGCAAGTTTTTCAAGCCAATATGCCGCGTTTGCCTGCGCGCTTTCAAAATCAGTCAAATCAAGAAGCGATAACGTCATAGTAAAACTCCGTTTAATTTTTGGCGAATTTGAAACTTTTCCAGCAAAGCCGACGCAGATTTTGTTGTGTTTTTTG
>JBAMMJ010000042.1:0-458 GCA_039793825.1 Verrucomicrobiota bacterium
TACCAACACGCTTGTGATTGCCGACCGCGGTTTTCCGTTCTGGAAAGAGATTGAAACCGTTGATATCACGTTGGTGGATAACATACCGACGGTTTTACAGGTATTGGAGGCTATCAAACCTGCCGTTGTGATTGGTCGGGCGTGGATGGCTGAAGAGTTTTTAAAATCAAATTCACAGTCGGTTCAGGACAAGTTTTTAAAGGCGCTTGAAGGGATTAAACTTGAGTTTGAACCGCACGTTGAGTTCAAGAAACGGGTACCTCGCGCTATCGGTCTGATACGGACAGCCGATACAATCCAGTATGCGAATATTATAATTGAGTCGGCGTAAATTTTCTAAAAATTCCGGGCGCAAAAATATCAGGCACGATTTATCTGGAATTTGCGCAATTTCTGGCTTGCCCGATTGAAGGTATTCGGTTAATGACTGATTATGGACATTCGGGAAGCCTATGTGG
>JBAMMJ010000042.1:468-1194 GCA_039793825.1 Verrucomicrobiota bacterium
TATGATTGACGGGGTGGGACCGGTCCGACTTCGTAAACTGATTGAGGTGTTTGGCGATGCGGTTTCGGTTTTAAAGGCTTCGGAGTCTGCGCTGGCGAGGGTGAACGGGATTGGTGAAGAACTTGCTGCAGCGATTGCGAGCTGGGAGAGGAGGATAGACCTTGCAGGGGAATTGAAACGGATTGAAGAATCAGGGGTGAGAGTTGTTTGTCTTGAAGACGAGGATTATCCGCCATTTCTGAAGCAGATTTACGATCCGCCGATTGTTCTTTATGTGAAGGGGGAGTTGCTGCCCAGAGATAAGAATTGCATAGCCGTTGTGGGTTCGCGGCTGACGACGCACTACGGGATAGAGACTGCGAGGCGGCTGGCATATCAGCTTGGTTACGTTGGGGTAACGGTTGTCAGCGGCGGGGCGCGGGGGATTGACACCGCAGCGCACCAAGGGGCATTGAGCGGTAAGGGTAGAACCATCTCTGTTCTGGGAACAGGAATCAACATTGTTTTCCCGCCGGAAAACAGCGAGTTGTTTGAAAAAATAGCGTCGTCCGGAGCCGTGATTTCTCAATTTCCATTTAACAAGCGCGGAGACAAAACCAGTTTTGCAATCCGCAATCGGGTGATTGCCGGTATGTCAATAGGCACGGTTGTTGTGGAGGCGAACCTGACGAGCGGCGCGCTTATTACGGCGAATTTTGCAGCTGAATACGGCAGACAGGTTTTTGC
>JBAMMJ010000042.1:1204-1926 GCA_039793825.1 Verrucomicrobiota bacterium
TTTTGCGGTGCCGGGCAGGATAGATTCGCCGCGCAGCAAAGGTTGTCACGATTTAATAAAAAAAGGGGCAAAATTGTGTGAGGGCGCCGAAGACATTCTGTCTGAGTTTGAATATCTGTTTCCAGCCACGAATTTGACGCCAAAGCAGGAGGGCGGCGCGGCATTGCCGGCGGTTGAACTGTCGGAGAATGAAAAGGCGGTGTTTATGGCGATTGGCGGAGAAGAACAGAGCAGCGTGGACGAAATAATTCTAAAGACAGGTTTGACGCCTTCGGCTGTTGCCGTTGCTCTATTTAGTCTGGAAATGAAGCGGCTGATTCAGCAATTGCCGGGCAAATTATATGTGAAGAATCTATAATAGGTTTTGACTTTTTGAACGTATTTTGAAAAATAGCGTCGTGAAAATTGATAATTCTAACTACAGGAAGGTTTGTTCATTATTGGAAAAGGAGCCGCGCAAATGGCTAATTACCGGGGTGGCGGGTTTTATCGGGTCTAATCTGCTTGAGAAGCTTCTTTTGTTGGGACAATATGTTGTTGGGCTTGATAATTTTTGCACCGGCAAAAGAGAGAACTTACTTCAGGTTGAACAAATTGTGGGAAAACAGAGGTGGAAGAATTTCAAATTTTATGAAGGGGATTTACGCGAGCTTGATGTATGCGCAAGTGTATGTTCAGATGTTGATGTAGTGCTGCATCAAGGGGCGATTGGTTCGGTGCCG
>JBAMMJ010000042.1:1936-11273 GCA_039793825.1 Verrucomicrobiota bacterium
TCAATAGAATTTCCAGCAGACTCTCACGGGGCAAATGCAACCGGAACATTGAACATCTTTATCGCGGCGAAAGAAAAAAATGTAAAACGGGTGGTATACGCCTCCAGCAGCGCGGTTTACGGGGATGAACCGTCGCTGCCAAAGGTTGAATCGCGGATCGGCAAGCCGCTTTCACCGTATGCGGCAACAAAACTTTTCAACGAAATTTACGCAGACCTCTTTTCAAAACTGTATGGCATTGAACTTATCGGGCTTCGTTATTTTAATGTTTTTGGACCGCGCCAGGACCCAGAAGGTCCGTATGCGGCGGTAATCCCGAAGTGGATTTCCTCAATGTTAAAGAATCAGCCGGTGTTTATTTATGGAGATGGAGAGACGAGCCGCGATTTTTGTTATGTGGCGAATGTGGTTCAGGCGAATATTCTTGCGGCGACGACGGACAGGCAGGAAGCGTTGAACCGGGTTTACAACATTGCTGTTGGTCAAAGAACAACATTGAACCAGTTATATTTTTGTTTGAAAGAAAGACTTCAAACCACAACCCCCGGGCTAAAGATTGGCGAGCCGATTTATAAGGAGTTTAGACCCGGCGATGTAAGGCATTCGCTTGCGGACATATCGCTTGCCCAGACGTTTCTTGGCTATCAGCCGACTCATTCGCTACAGGACGGTCTGGATGACGCGCTGGAATGGTATAAGAGAAATTTGACGTGATAGTGGAAAATGGCTGCTGGATTTCTGCCTGGCAAAGGGAGGGGATCGGAGATTTTGGCGGTAATACGGGAGAAGAGGGGGCGCGTAAGCGGAAAAAATTCAAATTGGGATATGGGAACAATGTTCGTATAGAGGTAGTTAAAAGATTCAGATTTTGGGATGCAAAATTTGAATAGGTAGATTTAGTTTGTGGGTTGACAATGGTTCGAATATACCGTATATTTGTTCGGTATACAAATAGAGGGCGATATGAAAGAGTTGACGCCAAGACAGCAGCAGATTCTTGATTATATTTACAGTGTGCAGCGCGCCGAGGGTGTTTCTCCGACGTTTCGCGAGATTGCGGAGCATTTTGGATTTTCAAGCGTTTCTACAGTGGCGGAGCACATCCGATTATTGCGTAGGAAGGGGGCGATCATTGGGGATTATGGTAAAAAACGGTCGTTACGGATAGCGGTTCGGCAGGTTCTGGAAAGGGGGATTATGGGCAGGGCCGTGGTGGAGATACCGATTTATGGCGCTGTGCCCGCTGGTTTTCCGCGCGAACGGTTTCAGGAGGTTCAGGGGTGTGTTTCTATTGATATTGAGACGCTTGGATTCAAGCCAACATCGCGGACGTTTGCGCTTGAAGTGCGCGGCGATTCTATGATTGGAAGGCATATTCTTGAAGGCGACATAGTAATACTTGAACACGGTTTGACTCCACGCGCGGGCGATGTGGTGGCTGCTCTGATTGACAATGAATCCACACTGAAGACTTTTGTGATAGAGAATGGGAAGCCGTGTTTGAAGTCCGAAAACCCGAAGTATCCCAGGTTAATACCGGCGGATGAGCTTGTGATTCAGGGGGTGATGGTGGCGCTTATAAGAAGGGCGCGCAGGTGAAGTTTGATGGGTAGGCTTTGGCGGAACAAGAAAGGTTGAGCAAAACGGCGGGGATATGCGGCGTGTGATTGTTCATCTGGACGCGGACGCGTTTTTTGCCAGCGTTGAGCAGGCGGCTGACCCGCGATTGCGTGGCAAGCCGGTGGCTGTGGGGGGCGAGAGACGCGGCGTGATAGTCTCTGCCTCATACGAGGCGCGGCGGATGGGGATTTATACGCCGATGCCGACGACGGTTGCGCGCAAACTGTGTCCGAATCTGATAGTGTTGCCGGGCGATTTTGACAAATACGAGCAGTTTTCCCGATGGATGTTTTCTTATGCGCAGGATTTTACGCCGGATGTTGAGATTGCCTCTATTGACGAGGGATATTTTGACCTTACGGGGGTGCGGAAGATGTCGCCTGTGGATGTGGCGGCGAGTATACGGAAGGCGATCTGTCAGGCGTTAAAGATTTCGGTGAGCGAAGGGATAGCGTCAAACAAACTTGTCAGTCAGGTTGCATCAAAGGTCAAGAAGCCGGGGGCTTTTGTTTACGTGCCTGAAGGTATGGAGAAACGGTTTCTTGAGCCGTTGCCGGGAAAGTGGTTGCCCGGGGTGGGCGAGAAGACTGAACAGCGGTTGCGGAGCGCCGGGCTTGTGGCAATCGGGCAGATTGCGACCGCACCGCTGGAGATGCTGGAAATCATTTTTGGCAAACAAGCGCCGCAGATAAAAGAGTATGCAAACGGGATTGACGAGCGTCCGGTGGTGCCGGCGTGCGCCCCTGCAAAGTCATATAGCAAGCAACAGACGTTTGAGGAAGATATTGCGGATGAAGAATATGTTGAGGCGGTGATTTGCCGTATGGCAGACCGGTTGATGGAATCCGTCCGAGCCGAAGGAAAGGCAGTCCGCACGCTCACCCTGCGGTTGAGATATAACGATCTGGATGAAGATTCGTGCGCTGAGAGTCTGACTGAACCGACCAATCTTGAGAGCGATGTTTATCCTCGGTTGAGGATGATGTTGCGGAGGTGTTGGCGGAGGCGGGTCTCGTTGAGGATGGTTTCGGTGAAATTTTCAAACCTGTACGAGGCGATATTTTCGCCTGAGCTTTTGGTGGAAGATGGGGCTGAAAGATGGGACGGGCGCCGCAGACTTGCCGTTGCCGTAGACACATTGAGAAAGGTTTACGGGACGAACGCGGTGATGCGCGGGCACGACCTTCGGCTTTTGAAGCCGCCGCGTCAGATAACCTCTACCAGCGTATTAGATGAATCAGCGGGGAAAAATGATTCCCGAAACCAGAGCGGGTCTGACTTGCGGTCGCGATGTTGGGTTCGGGTTTTTGTTCCTCAATATTCAAGCCGCGCAAAATATCTCCCGCTCAATGTTTATAGCCATTATTCGTTTCTTAAATCTGTTCTTTCCATAGACGAGATAATAAACCTTGCTCAGAGATACGAGGTTGGATGTGTTGCGATTGCCGACGACGCCAATCTGCACGGCGCTGTGGAGTTTTTTCAGAAGGCAAAAAAGGCGGGAATAAAGCCGATAATTGGCGCGGAGATTCGCATTGATGGGCAGGCGGCGTGGGTTTACGTTCAGAACGCTCGCGGTTACTCCAATCTGTGCAAATTGCTCTCATTGGGTTGTGTGGGGAACGGGTCTGAGGGGGAGTTTGAATTTTCTCAATCCGACGCCGGGGCTGAGGATGGTGGCGAAAGCGAGGCGGGTTGGTATCAATCCGATTTTCGGCGGGCTTATCAGAGACGGGATTTTAAGATAGCCGAGATAGAGAGGTTTTCCGATGGGCTTGTAATTGTGGGGAATCACCCTGAATTGGCGCGGTTTTCAGACCGATTTTATCCTGGAGTTACAAGGGAAGAATTGTGGAAGAGGACGGGCGCGGGAAAAAATGGTGTCGCGGTTTTTCCGATTCGGTATGGGACGGTTGCCGACAGGTGGAAATTTGATGTGGTTCAATCAATCCGCACCCGAACGATGATCGGGCAGAGTCATCCTGATAAACTTATGGGAGGCGATTATCATTTTCCTTCTCCGATGGAGGTTGCCGAATGGTTCAAGAGCGCGCCGCGGCTGGTTGAAAATGGAGTTGAAATTGGAGAGAGATGCGAGTTTGAATTTCCGACCGGGAGGCTGCATCTTCCTGAATTCACGCCGCCAGACGGCTCGGATTCATCTGAATTTTTGCGAAGGCTTGTGATGGATGGGATAAAGAGACGATATGGCGGAGGCGCGGTTGAACAGTTAGCCCGCAGACAGGTGGAAGAGGAGTTGAAAATAATACAGGAAGTCGGTTATGAAGACTATTTTCTTGTGGTGTGGGATTTGCTCCAGGAATGCAAACGGCGCGGGATTGAGTGGCTTACTCGCGGCAGCGCTGCGGATTCGCTTGTATGTTATTGTCTGGGGATAAGCAGCGTCTGTCCGATAAGATTTAATCTTTATTTTCGCAGATTTCTCAATCGCGAACGAATGGCGTTTAATAAACTTCCTGATATTGACATAGACTTTCCGCACGACCGCAAAGATGATGTTATAAAACTGATATTTGAGAGATACGGTAGGGAGTATGTGGCTGTTGTTGGGGGATTCTCCACGTTTCAGGCGCGGAGCGCCGTTGGGGATGTTGGCAAGGCGCTTGGGCTATCTGAACGCCAGGTAAGGCAGATTACCGCTCACTTTCCGTGGGGGGGAGCGCGGGGGCTTGGAAACGTTATCCGTAAGATTAGCGAGTGCAGAGACCTTCCGCTTAATGAGGAACCCTACAGATCGGCTATTGAGATGGCTGAATTTTTGGACGGCGCGCCGCGGTATCCGAAGATGCATCCCTGCGGGGTCACGTTGTCGCCGCAACCGATCTGGAATTTTACTCCGACGTTTCTTTCCGCAAAAGGTTATCCGACCTCTCATTACGATATGGATTCGCTGGAGGCTCTGGGACTGATTAAGATGGACATTCTTGCGCAGGGCGGGCTGGCTGTGATACGGGATGTTCTCAACGGGCTTGAGAGGAGAGGGGAAAGAATTGACCTTAATCGGCTTGAGCCGTGGGATGAGCCGCAGGTGTGGGAGATGATTGCCAGCGGCGAGACGCGCGCGGTTCATCATATAGAATCTCCGGCGATGGTTGGCTTGTGTCGGATGACAGATGTGCGCGACATTGATGGGCTTGTGGCGATTGTTAGCGTGATTCGTCCCGGCGCCGCAAACGAGCAAAAAAAACTTAAATTCGCCCGGTGTTATCAGGGATTGGAGAAGCCCTCTTATCCGCATCCTTCGCTTGAACCAATTTTGAGGGAGACCTTTGGGATCGTTGTCTACGAGGAGCACGTTCTTCAAATTTGTGAATCGTTTGCCGGACTCTCTGCCGGACGGGCAGACACGCTTCGCCGCGCGCTTGGCAGGGGCAAGATGAATATTGTGGAAGAGGTCCGCGGCGAGTTTTTTGAAGCCGCACGCGCGCGCGGACGTTCTGAAAAAGAGATCAGGGATGTATGGGAGATGATAGAAGGGTTTTGCGGTTATGCGTTTTGCAAAGCCCATAGCGCCGCATACGCGGTTGAGGCGTATCAGGCTGCGTGGCTAAAAAGACATTATCCGGCGCATTTTATGGCGGCGGTGCTTTCAAACGGAAAAGGATTCTATGATCCGCTCGTCTACGCGCTTGAGTGCCACAGACTCGGTATAAAACTGATCCCGCCGGACATTAACCACCCGGGGAGTGATTTAGAGGTGTGCAGGCTTGATAACGCTAATTCCGAAGAAAAGTGTGCCGACACTGCTGTAAATGTGGGAGTGAACCCGGTTAAGCGGCAGGCAGCGGCAGCAAAATGGGGCATCCGCGTCCCGGCGGTAAGGGCAAAGGGACTTACAGAACGGACAATACGGAGAATCCTTGCCGAACGCAAACTCGGCGAATTTAAATCAATTCAGGACTTTGTTTTGCGGGTGAATCCGGAACCCTCCGAAATGGAGATTCTGATTAAGGTTGGCGCGTTTGATCCGTTCGGGAAGAGGCGGACCGAGCAGTTCTGGGAGTTTCAGCGCCTGTATGCTATGGCAGGTATGGGAAAAGAGATGTGGCAGGGATGGTTATTTGAGCCGTTGCAACTGGAATATGGCGGCAATGCCGATAGGAAGAAATATGAAACCGCGTTAAATTCTCTGCGACTGCAGGAGCCATCTTTTAAAGAAAAACTTCAATGGGAATTTGAACTGCTGGGGTTTACGGCGTCTGCGCATCCGCTCGCGCTCTGGGACGATATCGCGTGGGAAACGTATTGTCCGGTGAGCGATCTGGGCAAATATCCCGGAGAGGAGGTGGTCTGTTGCGGGCTTGTAATTGAGCAACGGCTTCATCATCAAGCAAACGGCGAACCGATGAAGTTTATGTCTTTAGCCGATCGTACGGGAATTGTTGAGACTGAACTGTTCGCTCCGGAATATAAAAGCTACGGACTTGCGACCGTCAGGTATCCTGTGCTTGAAGTGGCGGCGCGCGTTGAGCCGTTTGAGAACCGGCGCGGTTTCTCGCTGCGAGTCCTCCGCGCAGGCGAACCAAGGAAGAGATAATCTGGAAATAAATTTGTCTGACGCGGAGATGAAACAGCGCTTTCTGGAGCGCTGCGAGATGGGTTAAACCCGGCGCCGCCGCTTTTGGACAATAGTAGATTAAGGGGATGCAGGGGTATTGCTTTGGAGAAATCCAACCCGGTTGCGCCAATAAATTAAGGGATGGATAGAATCAATCTTTTAATATATCAGAACGGTATGGCATTGCGCAATCTGTGCTTCAGGAGGGGAAAAGGTTTGCAGCGCGGTCATTTTGGAATAGCCAGCGCCTCCGGGCGAAGTCGTCCGATTATTTCGCCTTCAATCCGGAGGTCAAGCGAGGCGGGGTCAGGGGACTCTGGCGAGACGTGTCCGTCGCAAAAAACGGCGTTTGCCCTGCCTTTGTGGCGGAAATGGACTGTGGCTTCAAATTTGTTTGTGCTCAGATAATAGAATTCTTCAAGCATTGGGTTTTTTGGGGAGGCGGGTGGTTGAAATGTGTTAACTTGAGCCGAGTCGGCAAGGAGACAGATTTTATGAGGCATAGTTACTTTTGAGACCGGGGTTCTTGGTTGATTTAGCGGGGTTGACAGGCAGAGGTTGTAACCGTAGCCGTAGGAGGCGCCGCGCGCCTTTAGTTTAAATTTTTTCATTGCGTAGTTCAGTGATGGACATAGTTCCACGCCTCTGCCTGATAGGTAGGGGTAGAGGGCGGCTTGCGTGGGGTCAAAGTCGCGTTCGCCTTCTATCCCATCGCTTAACCAGCCGAACCAGTAAATTTTTCCGTTGTCTTTTGCCACCGGTCCATATCTAAAAAAACGGCCCTCGTTTTCTTCCCAGTACATTTGAGCGGCGATTCCGAGCTGACGAAGGTTAGAGACACATTTAATATTTGCGGCGGCGTTTTTGCTTTTGCTGACAGCGGATGCCAGGAGTGTTGCAAGGATACCGATTACAGCAAGGGAAACAAGCAGTTCAATCAGGGTAAAGCCTGAGGGTTTACTCTGACGATAGATGGATATAAACCGCTTGTTTCCCATTGTGAGAGATGGGGATAAGTTATTGCAATTTCTCTGCCTTTACTCTATAGAAGGCGCGTTCTTGAGGCGGCGCCGCGTCTGAGAGAGTCATAAGGGAGCCGGTGCCGGGCATAGGGGGCAGAACAGGGAGCCAGGTTTTAAGGTCTTCTGAACGTTCAAGGGTGTACCACCACATTGATTGGGATAGAAAACTGATCTGATACCGGGGGAGTGTTTTGTCCAGATTTGCCGCCAGTTGCGGGGCGGCGGGATGAGTCCAATAGAATGAGATGTTGTCAACAAAGCCTTTTGCGGTTATGGAGCCCGACCACATTGGGTCCTGGCCTTCATCGGTGTAAACGCAAATGGCAAATGTATCAACAAAGAATCCTGAAAAGTTTGTGCCCAGATAGACATCTGTAATTGGGGCAAACGGCGCGCCGTTGCTGGTTATGAGAGTGGTCAATTTACCCTGAATTGGGTCGTAATCCATATTGACTCTAAACAATACATTGGTTGTCAATTCCAGTGGAAAATTGAAGCTTGTGGCAAACTCGTTGCTTACGGAGATGATTGTTGGCGAGATAGTTGCTCCGAAGCCTGAATCGGGAAAGTAGTCAAATTCAACTACATTTGGCGAATCAATCCCTGTTCCTCTAAAGAAGCCCGGGCTTGTGGCGTTGGTGAAGTTGATAAGCCCGATTGCGAGCTGGAATGTGAACGGTTTGCCTGGCGTTGTGCCCGCAAGGACATTTGTTAAATAGATATCAAATCCAAAGCCGAATCGGTGTTGAGCGGTAAGCGTTGTGCCGAGGGGTTTATAAAAATAACTGTTTGGATTGGAAGAATCCCACTTGACATACAGGATTGAATTGTTCCACACGAAGAGGTTTGAGTTTCCGTAGGCGCTCCAACCGTTCTGGTATGGGTTTCGGTCAAAGGTTTCCTCAAACCCGGCGGCATAACCGAGCTCAGCAATGGTTAATACAATACCCGCAACTAACAACTTGGTTTTCAGCATAGTTTTTAATTATTTGTGTTTACCGACGTTTTTTGTTTGTGAGACCAGCACGAAGAATGAAGGGATTATAAAAACAAAAAACCTTCATCCTCCGTCAATACGGTTGAATGAAGGCATTCAACTTTACCGCTGAAAACCAGTCAGCGGACAGGTCTCATCCTTCTCTATGACGGAGAAGTGGTTCCGCAAAGATAGCGTGAACCTGACGAGCATAACTGAACCGGTATCCTGACTCGGGCTTCAAACCTCACGCCCGCCTTCCCACGCCTGCGGCGCAGTGGCAAGATGTTGGGCGTTTGTAGCCGCTCACAGTGGCGCAACCGTCCCCGATTTTCACGGGGTTCCCTGACATTCAGTTATGATGCATTTTTATGCATTTATCGGGAGATTCTCCCGATCTCCTGTCAAAGAACAAGGTTAGTTTAATCGGACTAATTTTTTAAGCCAAGTCTTTTTTTACTTTTTTGGACGGAATCCCGGCGGCAATTGTGGTTGTTGCGGTCGTGGTTTTTGCTGTTTTTGTTCTTCCTGTTGCGCTTCACCGGATTGTTCCTGCTGTTGGTTCGGTTCTTCGGAAGGTTCGGGTTCTGGCAAGCCGAGTCGCTGACGCGCCTTTTTTGCCGCCGCGGTGAAAGGATAACGTTCATTTATCTGCTGCAGAAGGGCGGTCCCTTTTTCGGTCTGGCCAAGTTTTCCGTAGAGGTTGACGAGGTGGATGGCAGCCCATCCCCAACGTTCAGGCGGCAATTTGTGTTTTAGAATCTGTTCATATTCCAGCGCGGCTGCTAACGGATTGTGAAGGTCGTTTTCATAAATTTCTGCTATACGGAGTGCCACATAGATTTCGCGCGGATGTTTTTCATAATACTCGCGAAGGATTCGGATTGCCTCAAGGTAGTCGCCGTTCTTCCAGACCTCTTCAGCCTTTTCATATTCGGGGGTCTTCATTGCCTCTCCTTCGTCATCAAAGATAAACTTAACTGCTTTATCCGCAAGATATGAGGAGATATCGCGTCCGATTAAGATACCGAGCAAAATCAGACAGAGCAGGGCGGCGAAACCGCTCATTCCCATACTTAAATCCTGAGGGACAGGCAGATGCTGCGCTTTCAGGGTGTAGATTTCCTTAAATGCCAGCCC
>JBAMMJ010000043.1:0-11234 GCA_039793825.1 Verrucomicrobiota bacterium
CCGCGCTTCATAGCTTCAACAGCGACATCTTCGGAGCCGTAGGCGGTCATAAGGATGCAAACAGGCGGTTTTTTGAGGGATTTTGCGAATTCCAGCAATTTGATTCCGTCTTCTTGGGGAAGGCGCAGGTCGGTTAACAGGATGTCAAATTGTTGTGCTTTTAAAAGTTCTTTTGCGGTGGGGGCGTCTTCGGCGATATAGACATCAAACTTGTCTTCAAGCGCGTCGCGCAACCCGGTTCGGGTGCTTGGTTCGTCGTCAACTATTAGCAGTGTTGGTTTATCCATAGGGTCAAATCGCCTTGATAATATTTATTTGTTTTTAGGCAGAGCCGATGATTGAATTTAAAGTGTATGTGAATATGCCAGCGGTTAAGAGTATGGAGGCATTTATCGGTCCGACGATAGGCGGCAACTTTTTCAGTAACGGGAGTCGGATTCTGAAAGTTGTGCCGGCGTCGGCGCGGCTTTCTACTTCTATGCGTCCGCGGTGGTCTCTAACGATGCGCTGGACAATCATAAGCCCGAGCCCGCTCCCTTTTTCTTTAGTGGTATAAAATGGTTCGAAGAGGTGTTTCATTTTTTGAGGTGTTATTCCTGAGCCGGTATCCGAGACGGCTATCCAGACATCGTTGTCGGTGTATCCGGTTTGAATGGTTAAGGTGCCATTTTTTGTCATTGCCTGCATTGCGTTTTTGATTAAGTTCGTCAAAGCCTGTTTAATCTGCGATGGGTCAAACGCCACAAGCGGCAGTTCAGGTGCGTAGTGCTCTTTTAACACGATCTGGCGTTTCTCAATCTCGGGTTTCAAAAATTCCACTGTTTCTTGGGCGGTTATATTGATGTTTCCTAACATTAGTTTTGGAGGGGATGGTCGGATAGCCTGGAGGTATTGTTTTACGATAATATCAAGTCTGTCTATCTCGTGGCTTACGGTTTTTGTGTATCCTTCAAGTTTATCCAGGGATTTTTCGATTTCGGTCATTGCTGCAGCAGGCAATTTTGCATACGCCTGGGTTTTGTTTTTATCGGTTAAAGGCGGCAGGCTGGATTTATCGGAGTTAGGTTTATCGGAGATTGTGGGTAGCAGGAGATTATTTTTTATTTTTTTGATTTCGCGTTGAATTAATTGGGTGTGGATGCTTAGTGCGTTTAATGGATTTCCGATTTCGTGAGCGAGCATACCGCCGAGCAGAGTCAGGGCGCGCAATCTTTCGGATTCAACTTCTTCAATTGTTTTTTTCTTAAATTCGGTGATATCGTGGAAGATGAGGGCGAGTTGTTTTGGGGTGTCGGCTTTGAGTGAAAGCGGGGTGACATAGACGCGCAATTGACGATGTATGGGAAATTCAACCTCAATCTCTGTCCGAAAGGCGTGTTTGCCTTCTGGCTGTCTGAAGGGATTTGTTGTCTCCCAGTCTAAATATGGGAAGACTGTATGAATGTTTTTGCCGATATCTTTTCCCGGTTCAAGACCAATGAGTTTGGTGACACTGCTGTTGAAGTAAATTATTTTTCCGTTTTCATCAAGGACGAGAATTCCATCTTCAATGGCATCAAACAATGTTTCAAGAAATCCTTTCTCTTTAAGGAGGCGCTGCAGAACCGACTGCAGTTCTTTCGGGTTTAGTTTATCAATTTTACCGAGAACTTTTTCTAAAAATCCGATTTCTTTCATCTTTGTCAAAAAAGGTATTGACGGTGCAGTGTTTAAAACCATTTTTTCTTTTTGAAAAACCAGTAAGTCAAAAGTGTAGCGATGGCGGTGACTACAGCTGCTGAAAGATAACCATATTTCCAATCTAATTCTGGCATATTTTTAAAATTCATTCCGTACCAGGTGCCGACGATCATTACAGGGGTTGTGATGACGGTGATCAGTGTTAAGAGTTTTACAACCTCACTTGTTTGATTTGAGGAAAGGTTCAGATAGACCTGCAATATAGCGGTTAGGGAATCCATATATCGTTGCGCAAGGCCGGATATTCTGAAAAGAGAATCGTATATGTCGCGGTAGAAGGGCACCATATGTGGTCTTATTAATTTAAATTCGCCTCTGGAGAATCTGGACAGGACCTCGCGCTGCGGACCGATGATGCTCATCAGGTGTAGGACCTCTTTTTTGACCTGAATTATCTGGTTTAAAGTGTCTCTATCGGTTTTTTTTAATACCCGTTCCTCAAGCGAGGCTATTTCAAACGACAACTCGTCCAGCGCGGGCTTATAGTTGTCTATAATCAAGTCAAGCAAGGTATGGGCAATTCTGTCCGGGGCGCGCGCAATATGAGAGTTGCCCTTGGTGCAGCGGTCTTCTAAAACTTGAATTGCCCGCATTGGGACTGTGTGATAGGTGACAAGAAAATTTTTTCCGAGAAAAAAATCTAATTCCCGCGTAGCAAAGACGCCGTCTTTCCGACTGTAGTCAACGGCGTGTATTATCATAAATATGTAATAGGAGAACTTGTCTTCGTCTTTCGGGATATACTCTTCAACCTTTGGTGAGGAGCTTTCTATTACACAGTCTTCAATTGAGAGCGTGTGAAAATGGAAGATGTCTTCAAGGATGATTTTTGTCTCTTCGGCTGTCGGATTTTCAAGGTCAACCCACAGAAACAAATTAGTTTCCATCAACAGCGTCGGCATCAAAAAGACCGGTATATCTTTTGTATGCAGACGCCCTTGCGTTGTAAATGCAAATGACCTTATCATTTTTTAACCATAATAAATTTATACCTATTTGCGACATTTTGACACAATAATATCCACATTGTCGGCATTTGGGCAAGTCTATTAAACCTGATGGAGGAATAAATTTACTTATCGGCTCAATAGTCAAGGCGTTTGATTTGAATATAATCTGTGGGTCAAAGCGGAACGAAATGATTTATCCGAGAGAATTGTTAAAGAATTGAAGTTGCAGTTAATCGTGTTTGTGGAATAGAATAATGAGAAGCAGATGCAAGAAAAGGAATGTATCTGGATTGTTAAGTCTTGAAGGTTGTTAATATTTGGGTATGAGATTGTGGAGTTTGCATCCTAAGTATCTTGATGCCAGGGGATTAGTGGCTCTGTGGCGGGAGGGGCTTCTTGCGAAGAAGGCGCTTGAAGGCAGGACGGTGGGTTATAAGAATCACCCGCAATTGAAGAGGTTTAAATCTGCCACCGACCCGTTAAAGGCAATAAACGTCTATCTTACCTATGTTTTTATTGAAGCGGCAGGTCGCGGTTATTCTTTTGATAAGAAGAAGATAGAAATGATAGAGGAAACCGAAATTATAGCTGTTGCGGATGGACAGATAAGGTATGAGTTTGAGCATTTGAAGAAGAAACTCAGTCGGCGCGATGTAAAAAAATATAATGAGATTCAGAGTTGCGGTCTGTCAACAATTGAGGTGAATCCGGTATTCAGGGTGGTGAGAGGTGGTGTTGAGGAATGGGAAAAGCTTCCTGAGCAGGATTAGGCGGTTATGGAGTATTAATGCAGAAGGGTTGTTTGGTGGTGTTAATAGGTTAGTGGCTTGGGGTTACGATAAGGACCTGTTCAAGGGTAGAAATTCCTTCGCGGGCTTTGTCAAGGGCAACCATTCGTAAGGTGCGCATCCCCTGTTCAATGGCGACTTTACCGATTTCCATTGAGCCGGCGCGTTTGATGATTAGTTTACGGATTTCATCGGTCACGGTCATAATTTCAATTATTGCGACGCGGCCGGAATAGCCTGTATTTTTGCAACGTTCGCAACCGCGGCCGCGGTAGAGGGTGACTCCTTCAAACATTTTGGGGTCAATATTAAGGTCTTCGTACATTTTAGGTGGGTAAGAGACTGGTTCTTTGCAGGATGGACAGATGCGGCGCATAAGTCGTTGGGCGCAGGAAAGTATGACGGAAGAGGAAATCAGAAATGGGGCTATGCCCATATCGTCAAGCCGCGCGATGGCGCCCGGGGCGTCGTTGCAGTGCATAGTGCTGAGGACCTGATGTCCTGTGAGGGCGGCTTCTACGGCGATTTCAGCGGTTTCTTCGTCGCGGATTTCGCCGATCATTATGATGTCGGGGTCCTGTCGCAAAATGGCGCGCAAAGCGGAGGCAAAGGTTAAACCGATTTCTTTTCTGACCGGGACCTGATTTATCCCCGGTATCTGAAATTCAACTGGGTCTTCAACGGTTATGATGTTATATTCCGGGTTGTTTAATTCGTTGAGGGCGGAGTAGAGGGTTGTGGTTTTTCCCGAGCCAGTGGGTCCGGTGACAAGGATTAGCCCGTGGGGCGCGTCAATTGCGGCTTTGAATCGTTTGAAACTGTCCGGGTCCATCCCGAGTTTATCTATGCTTGCTGAGAGGTTGGATTTATCAAGAATTCGCATTACGCATTTTTCGCCGTGGACTGTTGGAAGGAAAGAGACGCGCAGGTCTATATCTTTTCCGCCTACTCTGACGCGCATTCTGCCGTCCTGGGGCAGTCTGCGTTCGGCGATATCAAGGTTAGCCATTATTTTGATTCTTGAGGTCAGGGCAACCTGCATACTTTTCGGGGGTGGGGGCATATCAACAAGGACGCCGTCAATGCGGTAGCGGAGGCGCATAGTTTTTTCAAATGGTTCAATATGGATATCGCTTGCGCGGTCTTTGATTGCTTGAACCAGGATGACGTTTGCGAGTTTAATTACAGGCGCCTCTTCGCCTGAAGCGATTAACTGGTCAAGGTTAACTTCTTCCTGGGTTTCTTTTGCGATTTCAATTTCTTCCTCTTCTTTGGTCTCGCGGGCTGCCTTGTCGGCTTCTTCAATAATCTGAGAGATTGAAGTAGTCGGACCGGCGTCAAGATTATTTATTTTATCAATGATAGCCTTTTCCGGGGCGATCATTGGCTGGATTTCAAGTTTTGTGACCCGTTTGATATCGTCAAGCGCGAGCACGTTAAGTGGGTCAGCCATTGCGAGGTAGAGTTTATTTCCGATTCGCGAGACCGGCAGGACTTTATGGTTCAAAGCCATTTCTTTTGGCAATAGAGAATAGACTTCTGGCGGTATAATGATTCTTGTGAGATTTACCGGGGGCGTATTGAGGACTCTCCCCATTGAGACGGCGAGGTCAACATCTGTTACGAGAGCCTTTTCAATAACCAGATTCAGGAATCGTTTATTTTCTTTTTTCTGGAGGGCGAGCAGTTCTTCAACCTGCGATTGGGTCAGCAAGCCGTCTTCAATCATCGCCTCTGCAATTCGTTCGCCGAATGACTTTACCTGTGCCATAGGTGGTTAAATGCGGAAAATTTTCTTTATAAGTTTGATTAAATCCTGTGGCGGCGTGATGTACCAGAGAATTCTATAAGAGTTTATGGCTGATAATTCTTTGAGCGCCTGGTTATTAAAAGGGTTTGTGGTGCCGACCATCACTGTTTTGCTCATTTTGTCAAATGGCAATACGCACCAGCGCATACAGATTTCTTTGGGGAATGAGCGTGCCAGCTCCACGTCAATATCGTATCTTTCCAGCGGGATGAAGCCGAAGCGGGTTTTTTCGCACAATACGGAAAGGGATTTTTCAATTGGCGTGATATTTCTATCTGCAAGGATTTGTATAAACGGCTCGTTTATAGTTTGTGGTGGACGGCGCGAATCTACTTTTGGCCAGCATAATTCAAAATCGTTGGGTGAAATTAGTTTTGATTCAACAAACAATTTATACATTGAGTTTTTTCCGTCGTCTAACAACTCTTTTTCTTCGGTAATTGATGTAAGATGAGAGGGGGGTTGCTGGGGGATTTCCGGGGATATTGTCGGCTGCGGCAATTGAGCGAGTGTAGAAGAGGCGCGGCGCTCAATATCTTCAAGAGCCCTTCTTACATCCGGGTCGTCCGGGTATCTTTGCAAAATTGTTTCGTATTCAAGGATTGCTGAAGAGAGCTGGCCTAATTGAATGTATGCTTCTGCGATTCGTTTTGATGCGTTGAGAGCCTCTTTTTCTTTGCCGAGTTTGGAATAAGCTTCTTTTAGGATTTCCCAGGATTGATAATCGTTAGGCTGGGACTGCACAATGACCTCAAACATTTCAATGGTCGTTTGCAGCTGCGCTTCTTCTTCAGGTGTTAATACGGCAGTCATTTTTGTTTACAACGCATAATCGTATAACGACGACGTTGGCTAATAATTTAGACAACTACTATTCTATCCTTCAGACAATATAATTTTATATTAAAAAAATAAAAAAACAATTGCGATTATTGGGTTGAGAAACATTTTATCTCCCCTGGATTGGTTCAAATTGTAATTATGGGGCATCTGGGTATTGAATTCAGGAAATATTTGCCATATCGTTTGTTCAGGATTCTATTGTCAAGGACGACGATAATGCCTTTGTCGGTTTTTGTTCTTATCAGTCTGCCAAAGCCCTGACGGAATTTCAGGACCGCCTCTGGCAGGGAGTATTCAAGGAAGGAATTTCTGCCGCTTGCTTGAATCATTTCAATTCGCGCTTCAATCAGCGGATGGTCCGGTACTGCAAATGGTAGGCGGGTTATGATAACGTTTGACAGGGACTCGCCCGGGACATCAACGCCCTGCCAGAAGCTGTCCGTGCCGAACAGCACAGAATTAATATCGCGCTTAAAATTTTCCAGCATTGTTGAACGGGGTATGCCTGTGCCCTGGACGAAACATTCAATCCCTATTTGTTCAAAGAATGGCTGCAACATTGCGGCGATCTCGTGCATAAGGCGGGTGTTTGTAAACAGGACAAACGCCTTGCCGTGGGTCATCTCAATAAAATGCCGTATCCAGTGCGTAAGCGCCTGGCGATACATGGTATCGCGCGGGTCGGGCATTTTGCTAACGATGTAGAGTGTTACCTGTTTTTCAAAGTTGAACGGGGAGCCGAGTTGTTTCAAGAGCACGCCTTGAGCCCCGACACGGTTTGCAAAGTATGCAAGCGGATTGTTGCGGCTATAAATGGTTAACTCATCGTCTAAAATGGCGGGCGACCAGATTTCATCCCTTTCGTCATCTGATTCCTCTCTTAATGCCCGCATAGCCAGTGTGGCGCTTGTCATAATCACCGATGTGCCGGAGTTAAAGAATCGTTGTTTAAGATATTCTGACACATCAATTGGCGCGGCGTTCAAGGAGAGGATTTTCTGGGCTTTGCCGCTTCGTTCCACCCAGTAGACGTGGTCTTCCATCTGCTGGGTTAAAAAGAATGCTATTCCTTCTTTTAAGTCTGCCAGACGGCGGTTGCACTCAATTAATTCTTCGCTGAGGATTGTGTCGTCGCAAGATTTTATCAGGCGCGTTATCTCGGAGCGCAGGCGTTGAATTTTGCCTGTTATTGTGTCGGGAACGATCTCAGGTTGTCTGATTCTTATCTCGTTCCAGTCTTGTGGTTTAATAGAGTTATCAATTCCATTTGCCGAGCTCGGAGACCTTCCCGATACCGAGCGAGCGCGTTCCAGAGCGATTTTGTTTGCCTGCTCTTCAATTGCATTAAAGAAATCTTCGCCACATTTCAAAAGGTCTGCGACGAGCGGAACCGCGTCGCCTTTGCGCAATGTGGCGAGGAGTCCCTTTTCAGTGCGGGGATTCCATAATCGCTGCAAGACCCATTTGAACTGCGAGTTTGAAACGGTTACTCCGATATGTTTTGCCGCGACGTGTTCTATCGTGTGCGCCTCGTCAATTATTGCAAAATCATTTTTAAACAATATTCCGCCGTTTTCGTCTGATTCCTCCTCCTCGCCCATCAACAAAAAGAGCAATGTATGGTTCATAATTAGAACGTTCGCGGATAGGAATTTCTGGCGAGCGCGCTGAAAGAAGCAGACCCCGTGTTTTTTGCCGAACTCGCTTTGCGGTCCGCAATACTTAGGCGAGCAGACGCCTCTTTCTGAACATACCTGCGCCCAAACCTTTGGGTCTGGTTCAATATCAAAGTCAGACAAACTACCGTCGTCGGTTCGTTTTGACCATTCATAAATTCTTTCCAGTTCCTGAAGTTCAGGGGTGGTGAATAGATTTTTTGCCTGTTCAAGAGCCTTGTGCAACCTGTGTGTGCAAAGATAATTTGCCCTGCCTTTTAAAATCGCGTATTTAAAATCTACTGGTAGAATCATTTCCAACATTGGCAGGTCTTTTTCAAATAACTGTTCCTGAAGATTTATCGTGTGCGTTGATACTACAGCTTTTTTGCCGTTTCTAACCGCGTATAAAATTGCGGGGATGAGATAAGCAAGGCTTTTTCCGACGCCTGTTCCCGCTTCAACGATGAGGTGTTCTCCGTGTTCAAGTGCTCGCGCCACGGCAATTGCCATCTGCTGTTGTTGGGGGCGGTATTCAAAATTCTTCGCTTTTGAAAGCAAGCCCGATTCTGAAAAGATAGATTTAACCTCTTCTACGAGGTTAAATGTACCGTTGCCCGCGGCGGTTATGTGATCAATTTCGTCAATCATTTGAGCCCATCTTAAATTCTACTAAACATACTACAATATCGCAAATAAACACCTATTTGCTATCTTAATCATAATTGCCGACGGTTTAGATTTGAGATGGTGTGGTATTTTTCAATTGGAGTATGTGTTTATGTAGCAGAGTCTGTGGAAGCGATATAAAAACTGAAAATCGGGTTATTTGGCGGCTTAACCGTTTTTGATATTAATCAAAAGCTTAACAAAAAGGTTGATATTGTGATTGATGTATTTAATCATTTGATTAAAATATCCATATAATCATAGGTTAGAACAGAAATATGAGACAGATAAATGCCCGGCGAGGTGCAAAGATATTAATGGCGGCGGTTGAGGTGTTTGCCAAAAAAGGGCTTAAAGGTGCGACGATTAGAGCGATTGGTAAACGGGCTGGCGTAAACAGCGCCCTCATTTATTATTATTACGGGAACAAGCAAACGTTGTTTATTGAGTCCATAAAGTATATTTTGCGCGGATTTTTTGAGCAGCTTGAGTCTGAATTAAAACGTTACGAGACAGCGGAAGAGCGGTTGGCGTTTCTTGTAAACGGGATATTCAATTATTACGCGAGAAATCCACAGCGGTTGCGATTGATGGGGGTTGTGCTTGTGATGCATAGCGAGTTGGTGGGGAAGGTGATCCGTCAATTTCTGCGGGAACGTTCATCTTTGCCGCTGCAGGTTGTTGCCGAAGGGATTGCAATGGGGCAATTGCGCAGGGCGAATCCTGTTCAGGTGTGGTGGACGGTTTTAGGCGCCTGTATGTTGAGTATAAAGATGCATCAGGTTGTTAATAATAAAAGCGGCGAGTATGGCGGATTTGAGTTTCCGAGTGTTGAGGAGTCGCGCTCACAGATAATTCAGCTTTTGTGTTATGGGTTAAAGAACAACGGAAAAAGGATGGGGGAAAAATGAGACCATATTTTTACAATGTTATCTGGCGTATGGGCAGGCAAAGCGGTTTTGCGCCTCTGGTTGCTGGGGTTTTGATTGTTGTTTCTGGTTGTTCATTTGATAACGGTGTTAAATCGGATGGTTCCGGGACGATTGAGTGCACGCAGGTGCAGGTGGCGCCGCAGGTTTCTGGGTATATACAAAGGTTGCGATTTGACGAAGGGGATGAGGTAAGGGCAGGGGAGCTTGTGTTAAAGATTAATCCCGAGGATTATCGGTTGCGCGTGGCAGAGGCTCGGGCGGCTGTGCTGCTTGCGAGCAATCAACTTGCGCTTGTTCTTGCCGGGGCGCGTATTGAGGATGTTGAGGCGGCGCGGGCAAAGGTTCAGGAGTTGCGGGCGATCGCCGATGGGGCTGATGCGGATTTGAAGCGGATTGAGCAGGTGTTCAGGTCCGGGAGCGCGACGCAGAAGCAACTTGACGACGCGCGGGTTGCGGCTGAAAAGGCTAAGGCTGCGGTGGCTGCCGCTGAACAGAATCTGGCGCGGCTTATTGCCGGGGCAAGGAAAGAGGAAATAGAGGTGGCGCGCTCGCAGTATGAACTGGCAATGGCGCAATTGGCGAAGGCGGAAAAGGCGCTTGCCGATTGCGAAGTTTATGCGCCGATTGACGGAGTTGTGACGACGAAGGTTCGGGAGCAGGGTGAATTTGTGTCAGCCGGTATGCCTGTGCTTACGTTGTCAAAGCTGGACGAGGTATGGTTGTCGGTCTATGTGCCGGAGTCGCGGCTTGCGGATGTCAGGCTTGGTCAGGAGGCGTATGTAATGGTTGATGGACGCGATGATGTGTTTAAAGGCAAGGTCACCTTTATATCGCCGATAGCCGAATTTACGCCGCGAAACACGCAAACACCGGAGGAGCGGGCAAAACTTGTTTACAGGATAAAAATTACGGTTTCAAACACAAATCGCGTTTTGAAGCCGGGTATGCCTGCGGACGGTTTTTTCCATTATCCAAAGATAACGCAGGCGGGCGCAAAAACTAATTGACAGGACTTATGAGCGATGCGGCAAATCGGCAGAGTGATTTGAGCCAATTTGGGATAAATGACCGGCCGGTCGTTATAGAAACGAAAAATCTGCAACTGGAGTATGGGGATGTAGTTGCAATCAAAAATTTTTCGTTGACGATTTACCGCGGGGAGATGTTTGGAATTGTTGGACCTGACTCGGCTGGCAAAAGCACATTGATACGGGTGTTGTGCGGTTTGTTGAAACCGTCGCGCGGTCTGGCGAAGGTTCTTGGTTTTAATCTGGCGATAGAATCGCAAAAGGTAAAGGAACGGATCGGGTATCTTTCGCAGGAGTTTACGCTTTATGGCGATTTGACTGTTGATGAGAACATTGAATTTTTTGCGCGGCTGCATAGCGTGCGCAACTTTGAAGAGAGAAGGGAATATTTGTTAAAGTTTACGCGGCTTGAGCGGTTTCGCAATCGGCTTGCTCAAAATCTGTCAGGCGGTATGAAGAAGAAGCTTGCGCTTGCCTGCACGCTTATACACACGCCGGAGATAATTTTTCTGGATGAGCCCTCTACGGGTGTTGACCCTGTGTCGCGCGGGGAGTTGTGGAATATATTGAGCGGGATATTGAAGGAAGGTGTTACGATTGTGATGACGACGCCGTATTTAGATGAAGCCGAGCGGTGCCAGCGGGTGGCTTTGATGTATCGGGGGGAGCTTTTTGTTGCGGATAGACCGGAGAAGATTAAATCAGAGATGCCCGGAAAGGTGTACGACATAATATGTCATAATCCTCAGATGGCGTATCATCGTCTGAGAAAGCGGTTTTCGCCATTACGGCTTGTGTTGTACGGGGAGCGGTTGCGGT
>JBAMMJ010000044.1:0-10528 GCA_039793825.1 Verrucomicrobiota bacterium
CTGCTTGCGCAGGCTTAACACCGCACTCCATATAACCGCACTCCATATAATTTGGGGTGCGGCGGCTCTGACGCCGATTTATGATTTCAGATGAAAAAATCTTTTGAATCAAATCATTTTGAAATGGCTTTTTATTCAATCATTATTTTGAAGAGATATGATCGCAAACAATTAAAAATTAATAAACAGACCGCACCACTGCGGGGATAAATGCGCTATTTTTAGTTATTCAATTTGTTCGGTTCAATTATTATCTATCTTTATCCTGTTATTCAGGGAGCAAAACCGCTTTTGTTATTTTGAACGCGTAGGCATGCTGGCAGGGAAGTTTGTCGCCGCTAAGATGTGGGATTTGAATTTCAATATTAGAGCCGTCGGTTTTATATTGCAGTTTTTCATTATAACCAAGCAGAGTGATTTCGGTTTGGGGCGAGACCTTAATCTTTTTAATAGTCAACCGTTGCGGCGGATAATAAGGGGTGATTGCGTAAAGAGTATCGCCTTTTTTAGTAAAGAACATCTGCTTGACCGCTTTGTCACCTTTGGGTTCAAAGCCTATATTGTCCATAACGTTGTATTTTACTTTGAACTCGCCATATTCCTGGGCTGGGCGTTTTCCTTCGCTCCACTGGCAGTCGCGTCCGGCATAACGCGTTCCGTAAATAGCCTCGCCGTTAACGTTGAGCCATTTTCCTATTTCAAGAAGTCTATCCTGCATAATTACGGGGATCCGTCCGTCGCCGGTCGGTCCGATATTAAGCAACAGATTTCCGCCACGGCTGACAAGGTCGCACAAAATTATGATAAGTTCTTTTGCTGTTTTATAATCATCTACGTTCTCAGCCCTGTTGTAGCCGTAAGAATAGCCCATACCGCGATTTTCTTCCCAGGGGTGAGAGGCGTCTTTGAGTCCAGCGCCGTATTCGGTGGTAAAATAGTCGCCGTGTTTGTGTCTTGTATCTTTACCCCAGCGGTCATTGACAACGACTTCGTCTTTCACAGGAGATTCATTAAACAACCATGCCAGAAGTTCCTCGCTTTTCCACGCGGAAGAAGGTAGGTCCCACTCGCCGTCGCTGAAGATGATTGAAGGTTTATAGCGCGTGACGACATCTTTGAATTGCGGCGACATATGTTCGTTAATGTAACGTTGTCGGTCTGTGAGCCAGAGCGGATTAAACCATTCATACATTGAATAATAAAAACCGAATTTGATTCCGCGTTTTCTAACCGCTGTTGAGAGTTCGCCGAGCAGGTCGCGTTTGGGTCCGGTTGAGACGGCATTCCACGGACGTCCCCAGGTTTTATCTGCCTCTTTGCTATCCCAGAGACAAAAACCGTCGTGGTGTTTTGATGTCGGCACAATATATTTGGCGCCGGCGCGATAGAACAATTCCGCCCATTGCTCGGGGTCAAAATACTCGGCTTTAAACATCGGGGCAAAATCCTGATACTCAAATTTTTCGCCGTATATTTTTTTATGATGCTGCCACCAGGGATTGTCCTCCTTTTTATTTGCCATATTATGCCAGTACCATTCTGCGTAACTCTTTGGCGCACCCCAGGACGGCACCGAGTAAACCCCCCAGTGAATAAAAATTCCGAACTTTGCATCAAGATACCATTCCGGGATTTTCCGTTTGTCCAGCGACTCCCATTTCGGTTCAAACTGCGCGCAGTAAAGCGTGGTTGTTATTGATAGAATTAATAAAATAGTGAAGCGGGCTTTTTTGCCCCCGAGGGTAAACAATCCAGTTTTCATAATCGTTTTATTCTATTGGACTTTTTACGATTTTATGTTCGGGATAAGTTTTTTGCAATAAAGTCGTAAGGTTATTGAGCCATTTTTCAAAGTTCTGGCAATCAGATTCAAGTTCTGGTTTTTGCTCGGATTCAAATTTGTAGCCGCAGACTCTGATGATACCGCTTAATAAAAATCCTTGAATCTCAATGTGTCCGGACACATTCCATTTGCCCGTTTTTGTCTGTTGCCAACACCGCCAGTGCGGCTTGACTATGAACTCTCCGGACTCCGGATGAAGCGCCCCGCTCTGACAAAGTTCGGTAAATTCGTCCGCGTCAAAAGCAAGGTCTTCCGAAACCGGCGCCGGCGGCTCCTGAACGCCGTAAAGTTCGGCGTTTATCGGAGAAACCACAGGCCTCATCAGCGGGAAAAAGATTACATCGTCAATACTCTCCTGATTTGTGAAAATCATAGCCATTCTTTCAATCCCCGGACCGATGCCGGTCGTTGGCGGCATACCGTATTCAAGCATCTCAATAAAATCAAAGTCCAGAGTGTGAAATTTTCCCGAGTCCCGTTCTTCAGCCCTGTAGGATTTCTTCCAGGTATCAAGCAGTTGAACCGGGTCGTTTTGCTCCGACCAGTTATCGCCACATTCCATTCCGGCGATGAATATTTCAAACCGTTCTGCAAAGCGCGGGTCTTCAGCCATCGGTTTTGCAAGTGGCGAAATGTCCACCGGATGGCCGTAGACAATTGTCGGCTGGACGAGTTCGGGCTCAATTAAGTTGGTGAATGCGAGCGAAATTGCCTCGCCTACAGAATTGCACTCGTCGTGTATATTGTGTTTTTCCAGAATTGCGCGCACCTCTTCAACGGACTTCAGGGTTGTAAAATCCACGCCAGTACGTTCCGTTACCGCATCGTTCATTCTTATCCGTTTCCACGGCTGCGCAAAGTCTATTTTATGCCCCCGGACTTCAAACTCGGTCTTTCCAAAAACCGTTTTTGCCACATATCGGAAGAGTTCTTCAACCAGATTCATATTGTACTGGTAGTTTTCATAAGCCGTCATCGTCTCAACCATTGAAAACTCCGGGTGATGACTCCTATCAATCCCCTCGTTTCTGAAATATCTTCCGATTGTATAGACTTTGTCGTAGCCGGCGGCTATGAGTCGTTTTAAATAAAGTTCGTGGGAGATTGCCAGATACATATCCACGCCAAGCGCGTTGACGTGGGTTTTGAAAGGACGCGCTGTGCCGCCGCCGTATTGAGGCTGGATGATTGGCGTGTTGAACTCAACAAAGCCGCGTGAATTCAAAAATTCGCGAATTGCCCGCGTTATTTGCGCCACAAGATAAAACCGCTCGTGACTCTGCGGATTCAAAATTGTGTCCAGATATCGCTTGCGAAGAATCTGTTCGCGGTCGCGCAAGCCGTGCCACTGGTCTGGAAGTGGACGAATCGCCTTTGTTAAAATTTTGAACTTTTCTACCAGAACAGAAATCTCGCCGCGCTCGGTTTTAACTACCTTGCCTTCTGCCTGAACTATGTCGCCGAGGTCAACGAGGTTTAAATCCGCATAACCGAGTGTGCCCTGCGCTGAGTCTGTGGGAGCCACTATATTCCTGCGGAAAAACAGCTGAATTCTTCCGCTCTGGTCCTGAATGTGCCCGAATGCAAGCGCCCCTTGTTTTCTAAAAGTCATCAACCGTCCGGCAACGACAACCGATTTTCCTTCAAATGCGGCGTAATCGGAGGTTATCTCCTTTGCGTAATTTGTGCGAACGGCTTTTGACGGATACGGGTTAAGCCCACGTTCCCGCAGCGCCTTCACTTTTTCAAGCCTTATCCTTCTAATTTCAAATAATGGATTCGTAGCCACAGCGTTTACCTCTATTTAAATTTAAAAAATAAAAACCGAGCATTAAAATTAACTCAATTTTAACATCCATTAAAGAAAATTTTTGATGTTTACCCGAATCATTAGCATTCCAGGAAAAAGGCACTTTTGGGTGAAATTAGATTTTTCAAAATTATTTAGTATTTCGCTGAATAAACCCCGAAAGTGCCATACACTGGCAACCACTCATAATTAGGTGGGTAGAAAAACGGAAAATATCAATATAACTCTGACGGAGGTAAACAAAATGGTTTTTCTCTGTGTCTCTCTGTGTTCTCTGTGGTTTTTATTTTTCACCACAGAGGGCACAGAGGAACGGAGAGGAATCGTATTCAGTCAACCAGTCCACAGTATCGTATCCCTTTCAAAAATGAGGTTGCATTTTAACCGGTTATGAAATCAACCGTTGAGTTCAATGTTAATGATTTAGGGCTAAATCTAAAATTGAAATTTGTTATTTATTTATTAAAATAAGTGTATGAATGCACACATTTGCCTGGTCAGCGCTGATTTGATGCCAAATATCATTGGCGCTTTATATGACCACGCAGATGTGATTGTGCCGGTTGTAACGCAGGAATCGGAGTGGTTGGTTGATTTGCTCAAAAATTCGATTGCCGCCACCGGAGCTAAAATTTCAATAACGACGCCGTATAAAGTTGTTCCATTTGATTTGAATGATTGCAGAGAAGTTTTATCCCGAATAGCGCAGATATATCCGCGCGCCTGTTTCAACTGGACTGGCGGGACAAAGGTGATGAGTTACGCGGCGCGGTTTACCGCTGAAGAAAAAAAAGCGCGCGCGATTTACGTGATGGGCAATAGCCGGGAGATTCTGGTTGAAGACTTTTTAAACCGCAAACAGGAGGTGCGAATAACAGACTCAACCGAGCTTGGACTGAACATTCTTTCGTATCTATATGCTGCTGGAAACACTGTAAAAGACGCGGCGACGCCTGAAGAGTTCAGGAAACGGTATTGTCCGGCGCAAGAACTGGTGGTTGCGGCAAATGCGATTATGGAGGCGAGCCAGTCTGAAAGACGCGACATATATTTTCTTGCAAACGCCGAGAACAATCCTGTAATGCCGCACAAATTGAACACTTATTTTCTGGATGTTCTTTGCAGGGCGAGGTTAATACAGCCGGCTCGTCATCGCGGTCAATATTTTCTTAATATTGATTCATTGATGCCGAGTTCATTTCTTGAGTCTCCACAGCAGGCGAATGCCAGGTTTTTGCGCGCCTCGTTTCTTGAAGTATTTTTATGGTCGCAGCTTATAAGTCGCTCTGGATATGATGAGGTCGGGTGGGGGATTCAGTTAAATCCGGGACAGAGTGGCAGGTTTATGGAGATTGACCTTGCAGTGGCTGGCGAAGGGCGGCTTTTGATAATAGAGGCGAAATTGTCAGTGGATTTGCACAGCCTCACCGATTTGATAGAAGAACAGCACGCGCGCTGCAACAGAATCGCTGGCAGGTTCGGGAAATGGCTGCTTTATATTCATAAGTTCAAGGGCGAGTTTATGAATGATGATGACCAGTACAGGATTGCGAGCGCCGAAGCCCGAGCGAAAAATTTTGGCGGGTCGTTATTGTTTCACGACAATCTTGAAGAACTCCCGGCAAGGGTAGGTGGAATTCTTAGTGAATCGCCAGCGGTGATTTAATTAATTCTACAGAGGATTTCATTTTCTAAACCGATAATTTGCTCCTGTTTTAATCCGCTAAAACCTTTAGCAACCTCATATTAATTGTGTTATATTTTATCAATAAAAAATAGCGTGAAAAAATCTAAGACAACTTCATCGGCTAAGCCGTCTGAGCGGAAGACGGATAAAAATAGTGATAGGCGCTCGGTGCTTTATTCTCAATTTGCCGAAGACATAAGGGTGTTTTTTCAATCTCCGCTCACGGTCGCGTTTCAGAAAAGTATTTTTGAAGGCGCAGACGCCGCGATCATTGGAATTCTTTCAAACGACAGGATTTATTTTTTAAACCCAGCCGCCGAAAAGATATTTAATGTAAAAGGCTCAAAGGTGGTGGGCAGGACGATACAGTGGTTGTTAGAGAAGAATAATTTTAGCACAGACGGTGGGTTGCTTTCCATTTTGAAAAGCAGCGATGAGATACAGCGGCTTGACTATACATTCAGGGGGGATGAAGGACGCCAGATTGAGTTGAACCTGACAATTATTCCTGTTTTTGACCCTGAGGATGGTTCCCGCATAGGAACCGCGCTCATAGCGCGCGATATTACCGCGCAGAAGATCGCCGAGTTTAAACTCCGCGCGTCAGAGGCGTTTTATCACTCGCTTGTTGAGACATTGCCGCAAAACATATTCCGCAAAGACCTTGAGGGCAGATTTACTTTTGCGAACCGCAGGTTTTGCCAGACGCTTGGTGTTAGACTTGAAGACATAATTGGCAAAACAGACTATGATTTTTTTCCGCCTGAGCTGGCGCGCAAATACCAGCAGGATGATAAATATGTTATAGAGCACGGGAAGATATTTGAGACGATTGAGGAGAACCAACCTCCGTCGGGTGGCAAAATCTATGTTCAGGTTTGCAAGACGCCAATCCGCGATTCTGATGGCAGGATTATAGGGATACAGGGTATTTTCTGGGACATTACGGAACAGAAAATCGCAAAGGATAAACTGATTCAGACAAACGAGGAACTTGCGAAGAGTAAACAGCAGCTTTTGCAAGCGCTGAACGAGCTTGAGAGGTCGCACGAGGAACTGAAAGCGGCGCAGAATTTGTTAATCCAGGCTGAAAAATTAGAGAGTGTGGGGCGGCTTGCGGCAGGAGTGGCGCACGAGGTAAAGAACCCGCTGGCAATCATCCAATCGGGTATAGATTGCTTGCAGCATAGCGATTTTGTAAAAGACCCAACTTTAGCCCTTGTTATAAAAGATATGCAGGAAGCGCTTGAACGCGCAGATTCAGTAGTCAGAGGGATGCTTGATTTTGCCGCATCTCAGGAGATAGGACTTAACCCGGAGAACATCAATAATATCATTGAGGGCGCGCTCACATTGTTGCGACACGATTTTATCCGAAACAGGATAAACGTTGTTAACGAACTATCGGAGAATTTGCCGCCTGTTTTAGTTGATAAAACAAGAATTGAACAGGTTTTGATAAACCTGCTTTTAAACGCAATCCACGCTATGCCATCGGGGGGAACCCTTACTGTCAGAACCTATGCAAGAGTTGTTGACCCGCAGGAGGCAATGGCTGGGACTCAAGTCTGGGGGCTTATGCGTTTTGACCCCGGCGAAACCGTTGTTACTGTGGAAATAGACGACACCGGCACCGGAATTCCCCCGGAAATTTTGCCCCGCCTGTTTGAGCCCTTTTGCACTTCCAAAAAGTCTTCAAAAGGGACCGGACTTGGTCTTGCTGTGAGCAAAAAAATTATGGAAATGCACGGTGGGACAATAGAAATTTTTAATAGAAAAGAAGGCGGCGCAAGGGCGCGTCTAACGTTAAAAACAAAGACCGGTTAAGGAAATTTATGGAAAAGAAAAAGATATTGATTGTGGACGACGAGGTTGCCTTCACAAGAACGTTAAAGCTTAATCTTGAGCGCACAGGTCTTTATGAGGTGAGAACCGAAAACAAAGGAAGATTCGCAGCCGCGGCTGCAAAGGAATTTAAACCGGACCTGATTCTTCTTGATGTGCTTATGCCTGATTATGACGGTGGCACAGTCGCCTCGCGGCTTAAATCGGACTCTGCATTGAAAGACATTCCTATTATTTTTTTAACCGCAACGGTTTCAACCCGCGAAAGCGGCGCAAAAGGGACACAACGCGGCGGATTTTTCTTTCTTGCCAAACCTGTTGCGATTGAGCAGTTAATTGAGTGCATTGAACAACATACGGCGCCGCCTCAAAAAGGAACTTCATCTCTGCCTCCGCCAGCGTCCTGATTGAGGGGCTTGTTTCAGATTAATCTTAATGTCCAAACATATCAGAAACCGTTCGTAATCACCACAGGGGAAGGGAGGGTTTAAATCTTCAGCAAAGAGTGGGAAGGATTTCTGGCGAATATTTTAATTTGTTTATATCGGTTGCGCGGCTTTTGTCTGTTAGAGAATGAGGAGGAACGTTGGGTGGGGATTAAGAGGTTCAGAACAGATGTATAGAGGGGGGCGACGGGTCTGAATATCAGCAGGGAGGGTTTTCAAATGGATAATTCAATTGCAATTTTTAGGCTTAATTCCTTTTCAGGACGAGCTCGTAGATTATGAACGATGGGGCGTTGACGACGAGTCTGAGGTCGGCGCCACCGTTTTGACCGTTAAGGAGCTTGGCAGCCGGGAGAGGAAAAGAGGCTTTTTTGCGCATTTTATCTCCGATTAGTTTTACGGTTTGTGGAGAACGAGTATAGGCGCCACCGAATGGGGCGGAAGGGTCGCTTCCGTCGTATTCAACGGCGAGCGTCCCTGCGGAGTCGTCCAGATAATCAACTTCAACTGTCAAATCCATTGAGTCTGCAAATTTAAAGGAGTCATCCACGATAAAGTAGATGTATGAGCCCAGTTTCGGGATTCGTTTAATTGCCCTTGCCTGTTGACCGTTGATATTCAGGGAAACGGTTTGACCGTCCTGGTTTTCAATCTGAACGATGCCTCGGGAGACATTTGTTTTGCCGAGCGAGATTGAGACGGATTTTGCGCCGCTGAATTTACCTTTTGGGGCAGGAGGTTTAATTCCTTTTTTGAACATATCGGCATATTTACGGGTTAGCTGGATATACTGGCGGCCGTATTCTTTAGATTCGCAGACGTCGGTGCCTTCGTGGAATTCGTTCCAGGTTTCAACCATAACGAAATTTGATGGGCGCCGCAAAAATTTCAGCCATTGTTGTTCATAGAATTTTCCGTTTTCGCGCGGCACGATAAGGGGTTGGCGGCCGGGTACGGCGCTGTGGTCGTAACCGGGTCCAAGGGAGGCTACGCCCGGATTTTTCAATCCGAGAGCGCCGCCCCAGGCGACCGTACTATCTGCCTGTAGGTGCCAGGAGATTTCTCTTGCTATCCAGGGTTCGCGTCCGAACTCTTTTTTGAATTGTTGTTTTGTGAAGTCTATAACGGATTGGTCGTGGTTTTTTGCAAACGCTGCGGCGTAGAGTAGTATTATTGGTTTGTTGTCAATCATAGCCCAGTGTTCGGGTGGAATCATAGAGAAGAAATCGCGCACGGTGGCGTAGAACCAGCGGCGTCCGAAGTCGGTTGTCAGGTCAATATGAATTCGCCAGCTATTGTATTGAAGTGTGCTTGTGTCGTAAAAGAGTCCTATTTTTGGCGGTTTTTTGCCCTGTTTTAGCAGCTCTTCGCGGGCTTGAACCAGTGGCTGGATGCCGACGTAACTCCAGTGAAGGTGGGTGGATTTATTCTGTTCGGATGGTGCGCCCCAGAAGACCGGCAGCACGACATCTATGCCGGCGTCTATCATATCTGACAACTCCTTTTTGTGCCAGCGGACCGAGGTATAAGAAAAGTCGGTCATATCGGCTGGATGGTCTGTCAGGGCGTCGGTGCCGTCCGGGTCAATGATATGCTCTTTTGTGTAAATGTTGTACCAGTAAAAATAGTAAGTGCCAACGATCTTGTCTTTTGAAGTGAATGATTGACTGCGGGCAAAGTCTTTCTCTGTCAGGTTGATATATTTTCCGAATGCCGGCGGGATTTCTCTTTCTTCGGACGGGATTGCATTTTGTAAAGAGAGATTCAATGCTACCGTCGTTAGAGTTAAAAGAAAAATGTTTCTCATAAAATCAGATTAGTCAGCTAATTTTGTTCCGCAAACATTTTTTGCGAGCAAAATGCATTTTTAATAAGTGCTGGATGGGAAGATACGGGGATTGGAAATGGGTTTAACGGGGGGCGGTGTTGGTCAAAAATGATAACCGAGCAGGGTTACTCTTTAATTTTTGAATCAATCAAAATGGTTACCGGTCCGTCGTTGATTAAGGAGACCTTCATATCGGCGCCAAACTCGCCGCATTGGACTGGTTTTCCGAGCTCGGCGGCGAGTTTTTTAAGAAATTTTTCATACATAGGGATTGCGAATTCCGGCTTTGCGGCGCGGATAAAGGAAGGGCGGTTGCCTTTTTTGGTGCTTGCAAACAGGGTGAACTGACTGACGACAAGGATGTCGCCGCCGATGTCCTGGACAGACAGGTTCATCAAGCCTTGGGGGTCGCTGAAGATTCTTAATCGGACTATTTTTCCGGCAAGCCATTCAATATCCTGTTCGGTGTCAGCCTCTTCAATTGCCAGCAGGACTAATAAGCCTTTACCTATTGAAGCCTTTTTTTCTCCGTTAATAGTAACTGATGATTCTGATACCCTTTGAATGACAGCGCGCATAGAAGTTTAGATTAGCAGGAAAGCGCCGGTCCAATCAAGCATTTGAAAAGGGTTCGGATTGTCTGGCTGATTTTAAGTTGTGTTGAATTAGTTTAACAGCCGGGGTTAGGTGATTTTTTTTGAAATTAAACCCGGGCTAATTAATGCATTGTGTTGATTACCTTCATTGCTTTTTTGATATCCGAGACTCTTAATACGAGTAGACCTTTTTTTGAGGTTGGGGCGCCTGCGCAATAGCAATACTCAATGTTTACGTTGGCGTCTGCGAGTTTTCTGGCAATTTTGCCGAGCGTGCCCGGTTTGTTGGAGCCTTCAATAAGGATGACATCGTCTTCAACGACGAGGGTGCCGCGTTCTTCAAACAACAGGAGCGCCTTGCGCGTGTCGCTGACAACCATTCTTATGACGCTATGGTCTACGGTGTCGCTTGTTGTCAGGGCGTAGATGTTGATTTTTTCTTTTGCGAGCGCTTCGCAAACCGACGCCAGCAT
>JBAMMJ010000044.1:10538-11190 GCA_039793825.1 Verrucomicrobiota bacterium
CGGGGCGATTTTAAAGGAAAATCGCAAGTTGTTTTGCAAGTTGCATTTTTCACCTCATTACCAGAGAAACGATTTTTGTTCTGATAGCAATTTGTCGCCGTCCCACAGGGTTGCCCGCCACGCGAGCAACATACCCAATTCTTTGAACTGTTCGCCATCAACCTTTACACGCATCCAGTGTCCGAAAAAGGTCTCTTTTTTCAGTGGCGTTTCAATTGTGAAGACACGCGCCGCATTGTCTTTTGAGCCGCGCATCTCAATTTTGAGTTTTAAACCATCAGGTTTAAGAGCCTTCCATTGGACATCAAACTGAATGCCGTAACATTTTTCGGGATTTCTTCTGAGGTAATATTGGTAGGCGTCCCGTTCAAATAAACTTGGGTAAATGGAATGTTTGCCCTCTTTGTCAAGGTAGTGTGGAAGGACTTTGAGGATTTTAGCCTCGGCTCCGAGAACCGAAATAGAGGCAAGGAGGAGGCTTAAAGCAGCGAAAAACGTTGTATTCTTAAAATTCATACAAATTAAATCATCACAACAATATTATTAACTACCAAATATTTTGACAAGGGAGAGATAGAAATTTATCAAATTTACCTGAATCATTAACATTGAACTCAACGGTTGATTTCATAACCGGTTAAAATGCAACCTC
>JBAMMJ010000045.1:0-11137 GCA_039793825.1 Verrucomicrobiota bacterium
AATGTAAATGAGATTTATCTTTCCAGCCCAGCCCTGCTTTATTAACGAACTCATCACTAATTTGTTATCGCCCCAGATAAGCAGATTCTTCCAGTCTTTTGGGTAATTTGGTGGATATTCACTTTTCGGAAAAAAATCCCTTCCCAACCCGCCTTCGTATTCTTTTATTCTTGGTTCATTCACAGTCTCAACTACCTGAAACGGAAGGTTTGGTTTATCAACTGGTATCTTTTCTCCCAACTCCAATTTATCGTACTTTTGATACCAGAGAAGCTCTACATACTTTTTATTTTCAGCCATATTTTTAATCGGTGATAAACAAAAATATCAATTGTTAAAAAAATTTTCCACAAAAAGATTTGCGGAGGCGGTTTTCCCCCCTTCTGGCTTAACAAATCGCGATTTTTGTTTTGCTACTTCGTCGCCGGTCGCAGTTGAAGCCACAAATTAAAATAATAAAATGCGGCTACGACGAGCGAGTGTCGGATTTTACCGCCAGCGATCAATCCCGGTATATCGTCAATTGAACAGAGTTTTGTGGCAAGGTCTTCGGTTGGGTCAAATTGGGTTGGATGAATTTTTTTACAATTCTGGACAAGCACGGTGTAACAGGAGTTGCTCATAAACGCCGGGTTCGGCAGGACGCGTCCGATAATTCTGGCGTCTTCGCCTTCATATCCGGTCTCTTCGCGCAATTCGCGTATTCCCGCCTCAATCGGGTCGCCGTCGTCCGGGTCAATCATCCCGCCGGGAATCTCCAGTTCAATAGTGTCTGAGCCCTGCCTGTATTGTTCAACAAGAACGATCTGTCTTTCCTCTGTCAGGGCTACGACGTTTACCCAATCGGGGCATTTGAGCAATGTGAACTGATGCTCTTTGCCTGTGGTCGGAGAAACCCGATGTAGAAGGTGAATGCTGAAGATTTTGTAATCTCCAAGCAGGGTTTCGCCGGTTAGTTTCCACGGTTTAATCATTTAACTGAATCGCGCGAAACAATTTTGATGCTGGTTATCTCTACGCGTTCAAGCGGTTTTGAGTTTTCTCCGGTTCGGCTTGGACCGACGGGGGTGTTTGCTATTTTATCGAGCACATCCTCGCCCTTAATTAACCTGCCAAAGGCGGTATATTTGCCGTCAAGAAACGGGGCGTCTCCGTGGCAAATAAAGAACTGGCTTCCAGCCGAATCCGGGTGAGCCGCGCGCGCCATAGAGATAACGCCTCTTTGATGTTTGCGGTTGTTGAATTCGGCTTTTATCTGGTATCCCGGGCCGCCTGTGCCGTAGAGGTCTTCTTTTGTCTTGTCTTTAGTGAGCGGGTCGCCGCCTTGAATCATAAATCCTTTTATAATTCTGTGGAACGCTGTGCCGTCGTAAAACCCCGAACGCGCCAGCTTCTTAAAATTCTCTACCGTATTGGGCGCAACATCCGACCAGAACTCAATCACCATATCACCTTTCGTGGTATGGATTATCGCCACTTCGTTTGTGTTGTCCACTTTTTGTTTTTCCGGTTTTTGGTTATCCTGTGTCTTGTCTTGAGCGTAACAAACCGCCGAGCAAATGCCAAGCCCGACCACCAATGTTAAAAGCGCTCTTTTCATAGCCATAATTTGTTTAGACTAAAAAAACTACGATTAGATTTAATTTATTTAATTAAAAATTGCAATTCCAAATCAATAGTCCATTTTGCCAATAAAAATTACGACAGATAAATTGTGAACCAATTTGAAAATTGTTTCAGAATAAAAACCCAGACGATGGCTGTAAAAATGGCGGCAACGACATCATCCGCAACAATTCCCAGACCGCCCGGCAACCGCTGTATGGCTGCGATGGGGAACGGTTTAAGGGCGTCAAAGAGCCTGAATGTTATAAAAATTCCGACGAAGGCAAGCAGTTTTTTTTGAGAAAAAAAGTAGGCTGGCGGCGGTATTTCTGCGGCTGAAACCAGAAATAGCCAGCCTGAATAACAGACCGGCACAGCAACAATTTCATCAAGAACAATGTTTGCCGGGTCTTTGATCTGAATTATTTTTTCAGCCGCGCCGCACAGGTAAATAGCCAGAAAAACGGCTGATACCGTTCCAAAGATATAAAAATAGAGGCTGCGGGTAGTTAAAAGCAGAACAAACCATAATATGCCGACCAGCGAGCCGCAGGTGCCGGGGGCAATCGGCGAGCGCCCCGAACCGAAGCCCTCGCTTAAAAATAATATTACTGCTTTGCCGCTCACGGGTTGATCATAAATCCTGAATATAAACCTGGCGGTTTCTCCATAAATAATAGCCGCCGGAGATAATCGTTAAAAGCACAGCAAGCCACTTGGCAAGCTCGGCAAACCATTTTATCCAGGGCGCACCGAAGAGCGAATATTCAAAGATTGTCTTACTGATCTCTCCCCATTGCGGATAGCTGATTAAAACAAGTATTGCTACGATAGCTACGATTTGCGACATAGTTTTGTGCTTCCCCATCCCTTCGGCGGCAAGGACAATATTTTTAGAAGCCGCAAGCAACCGCAACCCGGTAATCGCAAGTTCTCTTGTTACAATAATTACAACCATCCACGCCGGCAATAACCGCAACTCAACAAATGAAATAAAGGCGGCGCAGGTCAAAATCTTATCGGCGAGCGGGTCCATCAAAATCCCAAAGTTTGTTATCAGATTGTTTTTGCGCGCAATCCTCCCGTCAAAATGGTCTGTGAGTCCGGCGATTAAAAAGACCAGAAGCGCCGCGGTCTCCTTATAATCAATATTTGAATGCATTATAATAAGGAAAACCAATGTCAGGACAAACCGCGCCACTGTCAATTTGTTTGGCAAATTCATTTTAAAAATTTTTCTATCTTGAATTTAATCAACAACATAATCATAAACCAAACAACAGTCCGCGTTTCAATAACAGAATTAACGAATTACAAAAAAAAGCGCGCGATGAGTGGGGCGATTAAGAGCGAAGGCAAATAATTTGCCAGATCAACTTTCTTAATCTCAAGAATTGGAAGGACGAATATAAAGCAGAGCAAGGCGCAGATTGCGTCAACAGAGTAAGTAACAGAAGCGTGTGAAAAATAGCCCGATTTTGAGGCATACATTGAACCCAGCGTAACCAACCCCTGCCAGGCTATAAGCGGCAATACCGAGAAGGCGGTTGGCAGTCTGCCGATGGATTTTACAAAACCAGCTGCGGCAAACGCATCCATAACTGATTTAACAATCAGAATATAAAAATTTGAAGTGCTGCCCTCCACAAACGCGCCGACGATACCGATAGGATTAAAACAAAACGCGATCGCCACCGCGCTCAAGCCGTCGCCAAACTTAATCCGCTCCCCACCCTCGCCTCGTTCCAGTTGATGAGTTGCAAATTGTCCTGCTCGGTTTGAATAATTCTGAAGCCGCAGAATCCTTCCGACAACGCGCCCGACAATAAGCGACACAACCCCGACAAAAAAAAGAGCCATTCCCTTTTGAAAACCGGGGTCAAAAATCTTTATCATCAATTTTATTCCGATAAAAAATAGAAAGGCTCCAAGCGTGGCTTTTGCGAGTTGTTGCAACCGAAAAGAGGGCTGTTTTTTAGGGAAAAACGAACAAAACAAAACAACAGTCAAGACCGCCGCGCCGTTAATAATGGTGCCTGTCATTGTTTTACCGGTTTTTTTCTGGCTATTATGAATGCGTTAAACATTAACCTTTTCCAGGGACCGAAATTCAATAAAAAATCCACAATCCCGCGAACATATCTATCTGTGCAGACTGAAAGTTCAATCTTGCAACCGGCTCGGGCGAGGAAAAACTCCATTTCAAACGGATTTGTGGCAATGATTGCGTCATCGTCCGGCGTGAACGGTTCTTTGATTATCGGGTTCATTCGGTCAAACTTAACTTTATTGGGCTCAAAGCGCATCTGATATAATTTCTGGCGTATTCTTTTGAAATTAAGCCATTTATTTTTTAGCCCGCGCATCTTTGGATGGTAATCCCGAAAACCGATTACCCGTAAGAAGTTTGGGCTTGAAAGCACAACCTTTCCGCCGGGCTTAACAACTCTAACAAGCTCAGCTATGAATTGCTCCGGCTCTTCAACGTGTTCTAAAACATTAAGCGCGCCTGCGCTATCAAAAAATTCGTTGTCAAACGGCAATTTCTTTCCGTCATAAAGCCGGGCTCGCGAACAGACTTTTGACGCTCGTTCAATGTTTGGCTTTGAGACGTCAACGCCGTATGCCTCATAACCCTGTTGTTGGAGTCTAACAAGCACCTGACCTACGCCGCCGTGTTTGTCCGGCTTCAGGGCGTCGGCGTATTTTGCATAAAAGCCGCTATCCCAGCCGGCAAGGAACTCGGCATATTTCTCGTTGTTTAGATAGGTTTGCTGGTGACTCATCTGTCAATCTCGGATAATAGCGGAAGGTTTCTGTCGCGTTCGGACAGGAATGGGTTTTCAATTGGCCAGTGAATACCGAGCTGCGGATCGCTCCATCTTACTCCGCGCGCAAGCTCAGGATAATAAAACTCTGAGATGTGATAATAGAGTTCGCAATTGTCCACAAGACACTGAAATCCGTGCGCCACCCCTGTTGGAATGTATAGCGCGAGCCTGTTCTCAGAATTAAGCTCAAACGCCTCCCACTTACCATAATAGGGAGAGTCTTTCCTTATATCAACAACTACATCATAGATTGCCCCGCTAACGCAACGCACCAGTTTAATCTCCGGTTTTGGTTCGGCTTGATAATGCATCCCGCGGATAGTCCCTCTTTTACGCGTCAATGTTAGACTGCATTGAACCCAGCGGGTATTTAACCCTGCGGATTTAAACTCGTTTTCGCAAAATGTTCGGGCTAAAAAACCGCGTTCGTCCTCGCGTTTTTCAAGTTCAATCAAATAAACACCGGGTATTTTTGCCTTGATAAATCGCATAAACGTCAAACTATCTTTACTTCGGGAATCGGAATTATAAATTTTCCGCCGCGTCTTCTGTATTCATTCTGCTGCGCCAATATTTCATCGGCAAAATTCCAGGTAAGAAGCAATGTGTAATCGGGCTGCCTTTTAATCAGCCAATCAGGAGACACAATGGGTATATGCGCGCCTGGACTTAACTTGCCCTGTTTGTATACACTCCGATCGGCAATAAATTCTATAAACGAATTGTTAAGTCCGGTGTAATTCAAAAGTGTAGACCCTTTTGCCGATGCGCCATAGGCGGCTATTGATTTGTTTTTTGATTTTAAATCGTAGATAAGAGAGACGAGCTCGTCTTTTAATCTTTTAACTCGCTCGGCAAAGTGTAGATAAAAATCAATGGATTTAATACCTTTCTGTTCTTCTTCTTCAAGGAGCGTTTTTACCGAGTCGCCGATCGTATGATCGCGCGGATGACCGACAAACAACCTGAGCGAACCGCCGTGGATGGGAATTCGTTCAACCTCGTATATCTGCAATCCGTGCGACGCAAACAACGGCAGCAGCGCGGTTATGGTAAAATAAAAAACGTGTTCATGATAAATCGTATCAAACTCGTTCTTCTCTATCATCTCAATCCCATAAGGAAATTCAAGAATCGCCGAACCGTTAGGCTTCAAAGCAATCTTTAAGCCTTCAACAAAACCGTTAATCTTCGGAACGTGCGCAAAGACATTGTTCGCCAGAATTAAATCAGCCTGCTTTCCTTCATCAACAAGTTTGCGGGCATACGGCTCGCCAAAAAATTCCACAACCGTAGGGATACCCTGCCTGATTGCCACATCGGCAACGTTCTTTGCCGGCTCAATGCCGAGACAGGGAATTTTTGCGGCTACAAAATTTCTCAGCAAATATCCGTCGTTGCTCGCAATTTCAATAACGAAACTCTTATCAGTGAGATTAAATTCCTTTATATATCGCTCCGCCGCTCTGCGGGCGTGCTCAACCATTGTGTCGGAAAAAGAGGAAAAATAAAAATATTCGGTAAACAATTTTACCGGCGGCACAAGGTCAACGATCTGCATCAGATGGCAATTATTGCAGACGGCGAGTCTTAAAGGGAATTTTGGCTCTTTAGAATTAAGGTCTGATTCGTTCAATAAATTATTTGCCAGCGGCTGGACGCCAAGGTCAAGCACAATACTCCCACGTTCGCTGTAGCAGGAACGACATCTAAAACCTATGTTATCTGTTTCTATCATTCGCGCTCAATTTTAATCAATGTTATATCATCAAAATGAATCGGTTTTGAGGAATACGGAATTGCAATCACAAAAGCCTTCCCCGGATCCGGTTTTTCAGCTTCGTATCTAATCTGCCACTTATCGGGTTGATTTTCCATTTTATTGGACTCATACCAAACCATACCCGAAATGACAGAGCGCGAGGCGCTGACAGGAATTACCCTTAATTTTAGCCAGACCCATTTCCCATCGCCTTTCCATTCAAATGGGGCTGAGGCTTTCAATTCTTTTCCTTTAAACAATTCAACTGCCCCTCTTCCCGGGGAAACCCGAAGTATAATCCCGCCTGTTCCATACAACCCGACACAAAAAGACGGAGTCCTTTTGCCGGTTGATTCGCCGCGAATTCTGGCAGAAATTTCAGCGCCACCATCAAGTTCTTCTCCAAAAAAAACGGCGTATTCCTCAAGCGGAACGCCCTGCAATTCAAGATACCTGTTCCCCTTTTCTTCCTTCACCGAAAACTTGCCATCCAGCGCAACCATACCATCAGGGAGAGAACCAATGGAAGCGGTCTCAAAATTTTGACGATAGATAACCTTTTCGGTTCCATACGAACCGCAAACAATCCACAGAAGGATTATCAGCCCTGCGCGGCGTTTATTAAAAAAATATTTCATCCGTGCAAATATCTACCTTTGCAACCCGGTTTTAACAATACCAATTTAATCATTAAACTGAATAAAAAAATCAATCCCCATTCTGCTTTCGCTATATTTAATAAATAAACCAGGTAACTATAACACTAATCTCGGTTTCATTATTTTGGTCGCAAATCTAATTAAACGTTCCGGAGATATTCGTATTCTAAATAAGCCGCGAAGTATCCCCCGCGGAGGATTTTCGTAATTAAAGTTTGTTACTATGTCAATTATTTCATCCGGGTGTGTTGCGTTAGCCACCATTCGGAGCAACTCAAAATCATCAATAAAAAGCGACGGACGAATTTTCATCAATATTTTAGCCGGCAATACCGCATGTGGATAAAGACAATGGTAAAAGACGGTTTTATAATAATCGTCTTTATATCGTCCAAAATAATTATAGACATCGGACTTAAAAGTCATAAACGGCGAACACTTCCCAATTTGCCCGGCTACCTAATATAAAACAGATGGAAATTAATAAACAATTTGAACAAATACGTATTTGAATGCAATTTTTAAATAACGATGCTGCAACATTGCGCAAAAGAACAGATGAGCGGGTCTATCAATGGCGATTGCCGTTTATCAGAAAAGGCAGTCAACGCGTTGTATATCCATATCCCATTTTGCGCCACAAAATGCATCTATTGCGCGTTCTTTTCAGCCCCGCCATCGGGAAACCAGATTGAACGTTATTGTCGCGCCCTTCTTAAAGAACTTGAAATGGCTGCGAGGGTTGTAAAACCAAAAACCATATTCTTCGGCGGCGGCACCCCCTCCCTATTAAATGTCCGTCATTGGAAATATATACTCACTGGAATGGAACGGTTGAACCTGCTCGGAGCCGAAGAATTCACAATTGAATGCAACCCCGCAACGGTATCGGCTGAAAAAGCCCTCCTATGGCTTGATTACGGTGTAAACCGCGTCTCGCTCGGAGTTCAATCGTTTAACGATAATCTCTTAAAATTTCTCGGAAGAATCCACGATAAAAAAACCGCCTTAGCAACATATGAGATTCTCAGAAAAAGCGGTTTCAAAAATATCAATATAGACCTGATGTTCGGCATACCTGAACAAACACTGGAAGACTGGCGGCAAACTTTATCAGAAGCGCTGGCGCTCCAACCCGAACACATTTCCTCTTACGAATTAACGCCAGAAGAAGACACGGAATACTTCAAAAAAGTTTCATATGGATTTTACAAAACTGACGAAGAACTCGTTTCGGCAATGTATGAAGAACTTGTAGAAAAGACATATTCTGCCGGACTTTACATATACGAGGTCTCAAATTTCGCAAAAGACACCCACACCACAAATGCCCGAGATAATGCGAATCAAATCCCTGTTTACGCCTGTAAACATAACATAAATTACTGGCGCGGCGGCTACTATTTCGGAGCGGGGGCATCGGCTTCGGGTTTCTTAAATGGTATAAGAACAAAAAATGTTTCAAACACAAACCTCTATTGCGAACTGCTTGAAAAAGGCAAACAACCAATCAGCGAAATTGACAACATACCCCCACTTAACCGCGCAGCAGAAATTGCGGCTTTCGGCTTGCGAATGACAGCAGGTTGGAATTTTGACGAATTTAAAAAAATAACCGGTTTTGACCTGAACCACGAATGGCGCAATGAGATTGACCAGCTTGTCAGGCTCGGATATGCGGTTCAGGATGAAAAATCGTTCAGATTAACCTCTACCGGCTTAAGATATGCCGACTGGGCGGGTGAACTATTTTTAAAATAATTGATAAAGCCGACAAATCATCCCAGCCACGCCAGGACTTTCTCTATTATGTTCAATCCCTCGTCAACCTCATTCCTGGTAATATTCAATGGCGGAAGCAATCTGATTACCTGAGCGCCTGATGGTATGACAAGCAGTCCCTGTTGCTGAAGCAAATCGGTTAGCTGGATTGACACCGTCTTCTGCGATCCGCCAAGCGCCGGAATTTTCTCCTTTTCGTGAAATTCAATTCCAATCATCAGCCCAAGCCCCCTTATCGCTTTGATAATGTTTGGATAAACCCGGGCAAGACCATTCAACCGCTCTTTGATATAATCGCCAAGTATTCTGGCGTTTTCGTCAAGTTTATCGCGTTTGATAATTTCAATCACCTTGAGCGCGACAGCGCAAGCAAGCGGCGTTCCGCCAAAAGTAGAGGCGTGCGTGCCGGCGCTCAATATATCCGCATACGGCTCTCTTACCCAGAACGCCCCAATCGGAAAACCGCCGCCGAGCGACTTTGCCATTGAAATTCCATCGGGCAAAAAACCAACCGCCTCCTGAAGCCCTTCAAGTATCCTTTGATAACTTGCAAACCTGCCAGTTCTAAAATAACCGCATTGCACCTCATCCATCAACAGAAGCAAACCTTTTTCATCGCAGAGTTTTCTTAATCCTACAAGATACTCCGCCGTTGCAGGCGTGATCCCCCCCTCGCCCTGCACCCCTTCAACTAAAATCGCAACTGTGGCTGGCGAAAGCCCTTCTTCCATCGCCTTTATATCGTTGAAGGGAATATGCCGAAAACCAGCCACCATCGGTTCAAACCCTTTCTTCACCTTCTCCTGACCGGTGGCTGAAATGCCGGCAAGCGTTCTGCCGTGAAAAGAATTCAACGCGGTAAGAATCTCAAATCGCCCTTCGTCGTATCCGTATTTTCTGGCTAATTTATATAGCCCCTCGTTTGCCTCAGCCCCGCTATTGGCAAAGAAAACCTTTCCTTTTCCGATTAACCCAACCAGTTCTTTTGCGAGCAAACCCTGCCACCTGTGATAATAAAGATTTGAGATGTGAACCAGCCGACGGCTCTGTTCTGCAAGAGTTTGAGCAATCTCCGGATGCGAATGACCTAAACAACAAACCGCAATCCCGGCGCCCATATCAAGGTAACGTTTGCCCCCGGTGTCCCAGAGATATGAGCCCTGTCCCCGTTCAAACGCAACCTCAAACCGACTGTAACTCGGAACTACGTAATCGGCAAATAAACCTTTTATTTCTTCAAATTTTTGCACAATTGAAATCAATCCAACTAAATTTGTTATTGTCAAGAATTGATTAATCTAATTTCGTTTTTTATTGTTAATTTTTTTCTTAACTACAAAATATTGCTTTATGAAATCAATGATGAAATACGCGCTTGTGCTTAATCTTGCGGCAACGCTAACAGCATTTTCAGCCGATACAAACTGGGAGCAATTTCGCGGTCCTTACGGCAACGGCATTACCCAAAACAAAAACCTTCCAATAAAATGGAGCGAAAAAACCAATGTCGTCTGGAAAACTCCAATTCACGGCAAAGGCTGGTCCTCGCCAGTGGTTTATAATGATCAAATCTGGATAACCACCGGAACCGAAGACGCCCATAAACTTTATGCCATCTGCGTTGACGCAAAGAGCGGCAAAATAATCTACGACCTGAATCTGTTTAATGTGGAAAAACCGCAATTTATTCATCAGTTTAACTCGCCCGCTTCACCAACGCCGGTAATTGAAAAAGGGCGTGTCTATATCACTTTTGGCTCGCCCGGAACAGCCTGCATAGACACCTCAAACGGAAAAGTTCTCTGGGAACGACGCGACTTCGTTTGCAACCACTACCGCGGCGCAGCCTCTTCGCCAATCATATATAATGACCTCCTTATACTCCACTTTGACGGCAGCGATTATCAATATATCGTTGCTTTAAACAAAAACACAGGCGAGACCGTCTGGAAAAAAGACCGATCAATTGACTTTAAAGATTTAGACGCAAATGGAAAACCCGTAAGCGAAGGCGATTTACGCAAGGCATTTTCAACTCCACATATCGCAATCGTTGAGGGAAAACCGATTCTGCTCAGCCAGGGCTCCAAGGCAATCTACGCCTACGACCCGCTCACCGGCGATGAAATCTGGCGCGTTGAAGAGCGATTAAATCACTCCGCAAGCAATCGCCCATTATTTGAAAACGGCGTCGTCTACTGCCAGACAGGCTGGGCTTCGGGACAAATTCTTGCGTTCGTTCCCGGCGAGAAAGGCGAAGTCGTTGACGCCAATAAACCGCCCGGCGACCCTTCTAATAACGGAAAAAAATTGAAAATTCTCTGGAGCGCAAAACGAAATGTTCCGAAAAAACCCGGTATGATTTTATTCAATAATATGCTCTTTACAATTGACGATTCCGGTATCGCCACCTGTTACGACGCAAAAACCGGCAATGAATACTGGCGCGAAAGAATCGGCGGAAACTACACAGCCTCGCCACTCTGCGCCGATGGCAG
>JBAMMJ010000046.1:0-1356 GCA_039793825.1 Verrucomicrobiota bacterium
GAAGAAGCCGCGGACTTTTTTAACAGATTATTGCGGCTGGATAATCAGGAGCTTAATAGAGAATATATACAATTTAAACTAATTCAATCCCTCAGTTATATAGGAAACCACGAAAAAGTGATTGCGCAAGCAAGGGACTTTTTAACCAAGTATCCCAATTCATCAGACCAGGCTGAAGTAAGGTTTCGGCTCGCTCAGTCGTTAAAGGCTCTGGGAAGAACAAGCGAAGCCCTCCGCGAAACATTGGCGCTTCTGGAATTGAGCAAAACCGCGCCGGCTTCCGATTTCCATAAATGGTTTTACTGGCAACAACGAGTAGGAAACGAGATAGCAAATCAACTTTACAAAGAAGGCGACTACATCAACGCCCTTGAAATTTACAATAGCCTTGCCGCAATAAACACAGCCCCGTTCTGGCAACTCCCGGTGTTATATCAGATCGGACTTGTTTTTGAGCGGCTTAAACAACCGATAAAAGCCTCCGAATATTATTCAAAAATTATTTCTAAAGAAACCGAACTCGGAACAAATTCTGCTCAATCATTAAAAATTGTTGTTGATATGGCAAAATGGAGAAAGGAATTCCTAAAATGGCAAACCAATGCGGAAAATATTGTCATACTATCCCGACTACCGGGTATTCTGAACACGAACAACACCGGTCAGACAGTTCAATGACAGAAGACCCTGTTCAATTATTAAAAATCTACATCGCCTTTCTGGAAGAAATCTTTACTACAGTTCAAAAAGAAGGAGCAAATATAGATTTGTCAGGGGCGGCTAATAATATAAAAAATCCTCTTTTGATTAACGAAAGAAAGAATCTTCTTAATCGGCTGCCCGATTTTATTTCTAAAATTAAACATTTAAGAGTCTGGTGGCAGTCGCTTCCTCAAACTGAACGCCTAAAGTATAAAGACTTTAATGCACTCATCCAGCAGACGCAAAATCTGATGTTAAAGATAATAACCCGCGACCGAGAAAATGAACAAAAACTTCTAAGGCTTGGCAAAGTCCCACCAAGATATATACCTGCCGCCGAACGTCAAAAACCCCATTATGTCGCGCAGTTATATGAGAAACAGATTAAATTGGGAGGCTAACAAAAGTATTGCGTTAAATTTAATATTTATTGCTCGTAAATAAAAAGTTAATTCTAAAAATAAAATCCCTAAATCATTCATATTGAACTCAAGTGTTGATTCCATAATCGGTCAAAATACAACCTCATTTTTGAAAGGGTTACGATACTTTGAACTGGTTGAGTGAATACGATTCCTCTCCGTTCCTCTGTGCCCTCAGTGGTAAAAAATAAATAAACCACAGAGAACACAGAGAGACACAGAGAAGAAACAT
>JBAMMJ010000047.1:0-10838 GCA_039793825.1 Verrucomicrobiota bacterium
TTCAAAGTGGTGCGGCTACTATTGTAGCCTTACCACAGCATTCCATATAATCGCACGCCGAAGATTAAACCTGCGGTTACGATTTTTTAAGATCGGCAAGGCTTGCTCCGAAGTTGATGTGCAAAACGTCCTGACCAATCACAAGAGCCGGGACAGATTTGACACCAAGGTTTTCGGCTTCGCTGATTCTTGATCTTTCATTGCCAAGGTGAACGATTTCCAGATCAATCTGGTCTTTGTTAAATATGCCGAGCAGTATTTGTTCTGCGTTTACGCATACTGGACAACCTGCGTGGTAGAATATGGCTTTTGTCTTCATAATTATATCTTTATTTTATAATTAGGTTATTTTATATTTAACCGTGATAAAAAATAATACGGCTCAAAAAAACGCGCAAGAACGCACAATTTGGTAAGCAACTTACAAAATGGTAAATACTCAAAACTCAAATAAGAAAACGATAATGGCGGCTGCAAACTCCCAGACATCTATTGCCGCAATGGTTGAAGATATAATAGGCTGCAAGTGGTCTGTGCAAATTCTGATATTGATCCTGCAGGGGCGGTGTCGTCCGAGCGCGATTTTGCGCTCATCGCCCGGGCTCTCTCCAAAGGTTATGAATGAAAGGCTGCGCAAGATGACGCGGTTTGGGATAATTAAACGTGAGGTTTTCGGGGAGAAGCCGCCGCTTCAAGTAGAGTATAAATTGACGCCGTTCGGGCGAAAATTTGCGAAAATCATCAATGAGATCCGCAGACTTCAGGATGAATTGAACAAACAGTGTTCCGTATCGCAAAAAACCGATTAATCGCAAATTTTAAACCACGCGCGCCTCTTGAGCGCCTTTTATAATTTCTCCAATGACCCATGCTTTGAATTTTGTTTTGATGAGTTTAAGCGCTGAGTCGGCTATATCCTGTGAAACAACCGCCGTCATACCGATGCCCATATTGAAGACCTGATACATCTCGGCGTCGTCAATTTTGCCATATTTTTGCAGTGCTTCAAATATTGGTAGAACATCCCAGCTCCCTTTTTTTATCACTGCGTCGCAATTTTTTGGCAACACGCGCGGAATGTTATCAATGAACCCGCCGCCGGTGATGTGGGCAAACGCTTTTACCTTTACCGTCTCTTTATTGAATTTTTCTATTAACTTGCGGATAATGGAGAGGTAACTGATATGGATTTTCATCAGTTCCTCCGCAACCGTTCCTGACAGTTCGGGGATGGTTGAATGCGGCTTGAGTTTCATTTTCTCAAAGAAAATCTTCCGTGCCAGCGAATAACCATTTGTGTGAAGACCGCTGGATTCAATGCCAATTATCAGATCGCCTGGTTTTATGGTTTTGCCTGTCAGGATTTTTGATTTTTCAACAACGCCAACGATTGTGCCGGCGACGTCGTATTCTCCTTCTTTGTAAAAGCCGGGCATCTGCGCGGTTTCTCCTCCGATGAGCGCGCAATTATTCTGGGCGCAGGCTTTTGCAAACCCGCTTATGAGTTCAACGAATACGGATTCTTCCAATATCCCGGTGCCGATGTAATCAAGGAAGAAGAGCGGTTCGGAACCGAGCACGGCGATGTCGTTAACGCAGTGGTTTACCAAATCCTGTCCTACAGTGTCGTGGCGATTTATCGCAAAGGCGATTTTTAGTTTGGTGCCGACGCCGTCAACGCTTGAGACAAGCACTGGCTCTTTGTATTTTTTTATATCCAGCTGGAAAAGTCCGCCAAAACCGCCAACTTTGCCAATAACGCCCTTGCGGTTTGTTGAAGCCAGCAATTCTGGCAGTTTAGACTTTGCTTTGTTAGCCAGTTCAATATCTACACCAGCAATTTTGTATGCGCTATTTTTCATCACCGATATTAACAATTGCAAAAACTTTCGGTCTATTCAATGAATTTTGCAAAATGGCGAGCAAAAACAGGCAGGACAATGAGCGTGAGGAGTGTTGAAGTGAATAAACCGCCTAAAATTACGATCGCCATAGGACCTTCAATTTCCCGTCCAGCCTCGCCGGTTCCGATGGCAAGCGGCAGCAAGCCGAGCGCAGTGACAAGAGCCGTCATTGTTACTGGAACAAGCCTCTCCGTCGCGCCTCTTATTACTGTTTGAGCATTCCATTCTGCGCCCTCTTTTTTTATCAGATGTTCAAAGTGCGACATCAACATTATTGAATTGCGCGTTGATAAACCAAATAGTGTAACAAATCCAACAAGGGTGCCGATGGATAAGATTCCGCCCGTCGCAAAGACGGCAAGCACGCCGCCGACCAGCGCAAACGGAAGGTTTAACAGCACAAGCGCAAGGTTTCTAAAATTTTTGAAAACCACGCCCAGTAACAAAATTATAACGCCTCCAGCAATCGCGGAATTTATCATAAGCTCTCGCTGGGTTTCAGCGCGCGCTTGAGCCGTCCCGGCAAAAATTATATGCGTTCCTTCAGGCAGAGCGACAGATTTTAAAATTTTTTCTTTTGCCTCTTTTGAAAAAGAAACGATGTCCCTGCCCTGAACATTGCAGGTTACCTGAGCCAGCCGTCGGGCACCTTCGTGGCTGATTGCGTGTCTGCCGGTTGTTTGCGTTATCTGGGCAAGTTCAGAAAGCGGCACAATAACGCCGTTGCGATTCTTTATTGGAAGATTTTTTATTGTATCCAGATTTTTACGGTCGGATTCATTGAGAATAACATTTACATCAATAATGCGGGTTTGATGATAGACCTGCCCGACCTCTTCGCCTTCAAGGCAGGTCCCGATTATCTCCAACACCTCGCCGGGCGTAAGATTCCAGTAGCTGAGTTTATCTGGTTTTAATTTAATTAATAATTGTGGAACAGACGGGCTGATTTCGCTCTGAAGGTCAACAGCGCCATTGATTTTAGCCAGAACGTTTTGAATTTCCATCGCTTTTTGTTCGATCTGGTCAACGTCTTCACCGAATATTTTTACCACGAACTCCGCTGTGGCGCCTGAGAGCGTTTCCTCCATTCGTTCTACCAGAAATGGCATAATTTTAAAACTTGCGCCGGGAATTTTTGAAAGAGATTCGCGCATTTTCTGCACAATTGTTTCTTCTTCTTCTCCCTCGCAGGGGTCAAGGTCAACGTGAATTTCGCTGTAGTGCGGTCCGAACGGGTCTTCCCCCATTTCAGCCCTGCCTGCCTGCTGCGATATCTGCGCGATTTTGGGTATCTTTTTCAATTCATCCGTAACGATTTTTCCCAGCCGCAGAGATTCTTCAAGCGATGTTCCGGGAACAGCAGACATATGGACGAAATAGTGTCCTTCACGGAATTCAGGCAAAAATTCGCCGCCAAAATACTTTGTTGTCAATAACGCCGCTGCAGTTATAGCCACGATAAGAAACGCTAAAAACCAGCGATGCGGCATTAAAAATTCCAGCAGTTTTCTATGAAGGCTTTTTACGAAGTGTATGTAAAACGGCTCGGCAAGGACTTTTGATTTTCTCAACAATAAGAGCGATAAAGCTGGCGTTACCGTTAGCGCCACGATAAGCGAAGCCATAGTTGCCAGTATAAAGGCGATGCCAAGCGGGGCGAAGAGCCTTCCCTGAACTCCACCCATTGCCAGAACCGGGACAAACACAATTCCTACGATGAATGTGGCGAACACAATCGCGTGCCGAACCTCCAAGGATGCATCAACAATCACGTCAAACCACGGACGCGGCGCGCTCAATGCCTGGTTTTCTCTTAATCTGCGGATGATATTTTCAAGGTCAATGATTGCGTCGTCAACCACCACGCCGATTGCAATTGCAAACCCGCCGAGCGTGAATGTGTTTATAGTTACACCGAACCAATCCAGAACAATTACCGCAGTCAGCAGAGAAAGTGGAATAGCTATAAAAGAAATCAATGCCGTTCTAAATCTCAATAGAAACAGAAACAACACAGCTGCGACAAGCGCAGCAGACAACAGCAGGGATTGCCGAATGCCGTTTAGTGCAAATTCAATAAACTTTGCCGGTCTAAAAAGTCTGGGATTAAGATTTATCCCCATTGCGGAGATTTCTGACGAAATCGCTTTTAAGGCATCCTCTACCCTTGCCGTAACTTCAAGCGTGTTTGCCCCGAGTTGACTGGAAACAAGGAGTATCACCCCCTTTTCGCCGTTTATAAGGGCGTCGCCAAATTTCGGCTCGTAACCCCATTGAACATCTGCCACATCCTTTAACAATACTCGGACGCCGTTCGGGAGAACTATTGGAATGATTTCCATTTGTTCCGGGGTAAAAGCCTGCCCTTCGGCACTTATGATGAGCCGCTGGTTTTTGTTCTCAATAAATCCTGCGCCGCGGATTATGGTACCCTCTCTGGCGGCGTTTATCACATCACTTACTGACAGATTGTATTGGATTAACTTTTCGGGCTTGATCTTGATTTGAAGCTGCTGGACTTCTCCACCAAACACATCCACTTTTGCGACTCCGGGAACGCTCATCAGATACGGGCGCAACGTCCAATCGGCAAAGGTTCGCAATTCCATCAGCGACCTGTTTGTTGAAGTCAGACCGATTGATAGGACTGAACAGGTTGAACCGATGATCGGTCCCATCCGAGGCGCTTTAACTCCTTGAGGCAATTTTACGCTTGCCTCAACAAGCCTTTCAGCGACCATCTGGCGAGCCCGAAATAAATCTGCTTTTTCCTTAAAAACCACCGTAACATAAGAAAGCCCCTGAATGGATTGCGAGCGCAACGCTTCCATATCCGGCAGCCCGCCGAGCGCGGTTTCAATGGGGATTGTTACAAGTTGTTCAACTTCAATCGGAGAAAGTCCGGGGGCTTCTGTTTGAATTACCACCTGAGGCGGCGCAAATTCGGGAAATACATCAACTTTTACCCTGAACGCCCGATAAAGACCATACACAATGACCAGCAAAGCAAGAGCGACAATTGTTCCTCTATGCTTTAAAGATTGCTCTACAATATACCTTAACATCCGCGTTATTCCTTATTCAACAAGTCGGATTTGAGATTTTAATTCTTCCGACAATAACATTGCGGCTCCGGCTGATACGACAACATCGCCCGCCTTCCAACCGTTTGTAACAATTACACCGTTATTTAAATGCAGTGCCTGGATTACTGGAAACCTTTGAAATTGCCCGTCGCCAATCTTTTTATATGCCCATATCTTTCCGAACGCCCTGACTATTGCTTCATCAGGAACAAAGACCCCGACGATAACGTTTTCAGGCGCTGTCAGCCGCGCTTCCAGTTTCAAACCCACAGGAAGATTTGTTCCCTCAATTGAGTAAATGTAAGAACGCGTTAACTCGCCAGCTTCCACAACACTCGGCATAGAAAAAAAGTTAGCCGTAAAATATTTATTCGGCTCGCCAACAAAAGCCAATCTTGCAACAGCCGGCGCAGAGTTTAGTTATTGTTCTGGCAAAAGCGATATCCGTACAAGCGTTTTTTTGCCATCAATGAACGGTTTGAGAAAAAGTTCAATCTTCTCTACATCTATCGTTCCGCCCCATTGTAGTGATAGTTTATTTTTTATCGCCCTTATCTGTTCCTCATTTTTCTTTACCTCCGCAAGCGCGGCTTCAACATTTTTTAGCGGCGTGTTCTTGCCTGAATCGTAAAGATTTTTTTCTCTCTCGTATTGGCGTCTTGCCAATTCAAGCGCGATCTTTGCGTTATTAAGCTCTGACAAGAAAGAGACCAGCGGCGAGACATCCATAACCACTCCAAAAGTCTGAATCTCGTTAGTATAAGTAATGCTGCGGAGCGGCTCTGTTTTTATCCCGAACTGATTTTGCTGCTCGGCGTCAAGCGAGATAAACATTTCTCCCAGCTCATTGGTTAAGGCAAAATGCCGAGACTCTACCGGTTTTTCACCCGCTTCCTCCGCCTTTCTTTCAGCCACCGTCTGCAAATGGATAAGATACAAGCCGTAGCCGCAAAGTCCTACGGCAACAAGAACGATTAAAAAAACAAAAGCCTTTTTCACATTTATTTTATTTTTTGTTTTATTTGATCCAGTGGCAAGAGTAAGGCAGATTCAAGCCTTGCCAATGCCTTCTCCCAGTTTATATATGCGTCAGTTAACGGTTTTTCAATAGATAAAAGTTCCACTCTGGCTTGTTCTAAAACCAGCGCGTCTATAGCGCCAGAGTTTAGTTGTGTTTCAAGGTCTTTAAGGTGGTTTTCTTTTATTTTGAGAAGTTCCGAAAATCTATTTAATTGTTCAAGGGCTGCTTTTGCCGCCGCAATGGCTGATTCTATTTCCGAGATTGCGCCGATCTGGAGTTCATTAAATTTTGCGGCTGCAAGGTTTCGGTTTGCCAGAGCCTCTGCGATTGGACCCTGATTTCGGTTGAACACGGGTAATTCAATGTTTAACCCGATAGTCCATTTATGTTCGCCCTGGTCCCATTCATATCCTGGGCTTATATTTATATCCGGGTATTGTCTAGCAATTTCAAGTTGTAATGCCGCCTGCGCAGCTTCGTATTCGTATAATGCCGACAGGAGATCGGCGCGGCTTTTTAACGATAATTCAATTATGTTTGTGGATAATATCCGCGTAAAAACGTTCGTGTCTGAATTGAGTTTTAAATTAATTTTTATCCGGTTAAGCTCGCGAACCGGAACGCCAATTGCGGCGGCAAGTTGCGGCAGCGCCTCATCGTATTGTCTTTTTGCTTCTCCCAGCTCAATCTCCGTATTTGCCAGAGATATTAATACGGGGGTTATTTCTGTCGCCTTAATCTCTCCGGCGGTCAGTTGATTTTCCATTGCGATCCTGACCTTTTCAAGAATATCTAATTGTTGACGCAACACGTTGCTTTTGTAGTGCGCGTCCAGAAGTTCAATATATGCCGAACGGACGTTGGAACGGATTTGCCACGATGTCAGGATAACATTCAATTTTGAGATCTCGGTTTTATTGCTTGCCACGGCGATTCTATAGGCGCGTTTGTTTGCGGTCTCAATGGGTATATTCACCGTCATAGATGGAATCCACGGATTTACACCTTCCTGACCAAGCGCGGTGCTGTTAATCCCGCCCACCGGATTAATAGAAGGATTCGGTCTTGCCCCGGCTGTAATTATAGCGCTCTCGGCAACCTTGACAGAAGCCCGCGCAGATTCAAGAGCCGGATTAAAATATAATGCAGCAAGCGAGAGCAGTTCAAAATCCCATACATCAGGCGGCCAGACAATATTTGTTGTACCGGTGTTTTGTTCAACAAAATTTTTCAGTCCGACGGAGTCAAGGCTCCTTGAGTTGAATTCATTATACAGTTGCGAGGGATTCAAAGAAACCCTTTGAAATTTTACACACCCGGCGGATAAAATCGCTATACAATAAAAAATAAACCCGCTCTTTGTGATATTTTTCATTTTCCATCATCAATCTTGTATTTAACATTCAATCAAAAGGTTTTGGACCGCCCTTGCGGTCAAATTAATTTAAACAAACTAATAGCACAGTCAAGGAACAGCGCCCTGTTGTTGTTCAGTTAATTCAACAACGCGTTTTAATAATTATTTTTCTTGAGTCTTGCGCGGAAGTTTTACTTCTATATGCAATTCGCGCAATTGCTTCTGGTCAACTGTGCCGGGCGAACCCGTCATCAAGCAGGTACCTTTTGCCGTTTTCGGGAATGCGATTACATCCCTGATGCTTTGTGCCCCGCACAACAATGCTACAAGCCGATCAAATCCCAGAGCGATACCGCCGTGCGGCGGAGCCCCGTATTTGAAGGCTTCAAGCATATAACCAAACCGCGCTTTGACGATATCAGGCGGAATCTGCAACACATCCTCAAACACGATTTTCTGGACATCGGGCTGATGAATACGAATTGAACCACCACCCAGCTCAACGCCGTTGACCACCACATCATAATGCTGGCCACGGACTTTCTTTGGCTCCTTTGTCAGTAGCGGGATGTCTTCCGGGAGCGGCGCCGTGAATGGATGATGGGTTGAATACCAGCGGTTATTTTCCTTGTCCCAGCTAAGTAGCGGAAAATCAACCACCCAGAGAAAATTGAACTTATTTGAAGGTATATTCAATTTGCCTTGAGACTTTAAAATATCCGCGCAGTAAAGGCGAACCCGTCCGAGAATTTCGCAAGCCTGCAACCAGGGTCCGGCAGAAAACAAAATCAGGTCGCCTTCCTCAATGTTAAGTCTATGCTGCAACTGGGACTTTTCATTGTCGCTGAAGAATTTTACCAGCGGCGAATTCCAGACGCCGTTTTCAACTTTAATCCAGGCGACGCCTTTTGCCCCGAAAGATTTTCCGATTTCGTTTATAGCGTCCATCTGCCCTTGTGTGGCGCAGGCTAAACCTTTTGCGTTAAGAGCCTTTACCACGCCGCCTTCAGAAACGATGTTGGCGAACAATTTAAATCCGCTGCCATTGAATACGTCCGTCAGGTCAACCAACTCAAGCCCGAATCGGGTGTCGGGCTTATCAATACCGTATCGGTTCATCACTTCCGTAAATGGCACTCGCGGGAACGGGGTTTCAATATCAACGTCCAGCGCCACCTTCCACAATCTCTTTAACAGCCCTTCAATTACATTGTAGATGTCTTCCCGTTCTATAAAAGACATCTCAATGTCAATCTGGGTGAATTCAGGCTGTCTGTCTGCCCGCAGGTCTTCGTCCCGATAACAGCGGGCGAGCTGGAAATACTTTTCAACGCCGGCGACCATTAAGATTTGCTTGAATTGTTGCGGCGATTGCGGCAATGCGTAGAACAGGCCCGGATTCAGTCTGCTGGGCACGATAAATTCGCGCGCCCCTTCCGGAGTTGACTTGAAAAGGGTCGGCGTCTCCACTTCAATAAAGCCCTGCTCGTCCATATACATCCGCGTCGCAGTGGCAACTTTATGACGCATCCGAATATTGCGCATCATCTCCGGGCGCCTGAGGTCAAGATAGCGGTATTGCAACCGCAACTCTTCGCTAACCTGGGCGGCAACCTGCGGATCATCCACCGGAAACGGCAATACCTCTGCGCGATTAAGTATCTCAAGCGAATTGGCAACCACTTCTATTTCGCCTGTGGCTATCTTTGGATTTGTTGTCCCTTCGGGTCTTCTTCTCACCTTGCCTTTTACTAAAATAACGCACTCGCTCCGCAACGAGGCGGCGGATTCAAAGACTTCAGGCGACAATAACGACGGGTCAAACACCACCTGTGTCCGACCTTCCCTGTCGCGAATATCAATAAACACCACGCCGCCAAGGTCGCGCCGCGAATGCACCCAACCGCACAGGGTCACATCTTGCCCGGTATGTTCAAGCCTCAGTTCGTTACAATGATGTGTTCTTTTCATCGCAAATAATTAAATAGTGAATACAATTTATGAATATATAAAGAAAATTTTAAATCAAAAATATCGTGAGAATCCTTTTAAATTGAAAATTAACCCTCTTTTAACCTTTTTAACAGCGCGGTTGTTGACTTCCCCCGTACGCCACCGACTACCATTACCCTACCGCCGTAACCCTCAACAAACCGCCGCTCGGGCTGGTTTATCGTCTCTATATTATAATCTCCGCCTTTGACGTACACATCGGGCTTTACTATGGACAGGAACCGCAGGGCATCGGGCTCATAAAAAATATACACCGCGTCCACACTTTGAAGCGCGGCAAGCACATAAGCGCGGTCAATCTCATTATTAATGGGGCGTCCCTCTCCTTTGATCGCCCTGACCGATTGATCGCTGTTTACACCAACAATTAGAACATCCCCCTGTTTCTTTGCCTCCTCAAGGTATGCAACGTGTCCCAGATGCAAAATATCAAAACAACCGTTCGTCGCCACAATTACCTTGTTCTGTTCACGCTGTTTTTGGCACCATTCCACAAGTTGCGACTCGTCAAGCAATTTGTCTCTAAATCCCATAATGAAAATTCTATGAACAAAATTTTACAGGGTTAATTTCAAATTTCTATAATTTTAATAATAAATTCAAAATTCCTGAATTATTGGCAAGCCCGAAAAAGATTCATTATGGTGGTAATGTTAATTTGTTAAACAGACCCTTCGCCGCCTGTCCCAGACCACAACTCGTTACCTCCATTTATCAGTTTTTGTACTTATACTTTTGATTATTTGACATCTGGTATCACAAACCGGCGTCATAGCCACCGTGCTCCAAAATCTTACTACAGAATCCCAGAACTCTTCAGGGATTATTTAAGTTGCACATGATTTTAAGTAATAGTAAACAAAAAGGATAACTTGAATTTATCTACCCAAAAATCCTTTTTTTATAAGGGAACGATTTGTAAGTTTAAGTTATTTCGGACAGCTGTGATTTGAGCTTAATAGGTCCATATTCGCCCGCTTCCCGATAAATGATTTCAAATTTGTCGTTTGGGTCGGAGAGAAAATCCCTTTGTCTACCACCAAAACCCAATTTCTCTTTGATAATTGGCACAAGAGATTTTTTTATTTCAATACCAATACTATTTCTTTCCAAATCTCTCGCTGCTTTCATTGTAGTCCCGCTTCCTACAAATGGGTCCAATACTGTCTCGCCTTTGTAAGAGAATAATTTAATAATCCGATAGGGAAGTTCATAAGGGAAAGCGGCAATATCTTTTTCTAAAGTAGAACCCGGCAAAACATTATTCATTTCCCAGAGTGTCATATACCACTTTTTATCAGAAAATTCTTTTATATCAATTTTTGAAGCCTCGCGAACTTCTTTTGGTACGGAACGATAATTAAACTTCCCTTTCTGGAAAATAATAATACTTTCCAACAAATTATCAGGATAAAAATACATTGGGTAAGGATTTTGAAGAATTACACCGCTTC
>JBAMMJ010000048.1:0-9794 GCA_039793825.1 Verrucomicrobiota bacterium
ATGATGCTCAACGTGGCAATCGGCAAAGGAGATTATGCAACCGTTGTTGTGGTAATTCGCAGGGGTATCTACCAGTGTATACTGGCTTTCCATCATCACCGCAAAATAGCCATCATTTATTGAGTCTTCTCGTTCTTCTATAAAAACCCAGGTTTTTGAGGTATCTGGTATCTCTGTAATCTTTTTGAATGTGAGATAATTAGAGTTCTGCCATATCCCGGAGCCGTTCATATAAGCGTTCATAGCAACAGTTCTAACGCGCGGATAATCCGAGCCGTTAATTTTGACGGTGCTAAAATCAAGGGAGCATTTATAGATTTTCGGCGTCTGGGTGTAGGGTCCGAGAGAACCAAAGGGGGCATATTCTTTCCCGATCAGGAGGTTGATATTTGTGGACTCGGTTTTATCTCCTTGCTCATTATCTAAACGGAGCCATCCGGCGACCCAGCTTGGGTATTGGGCGCTTTTCCCGGCATACGGCTGATCGTTATTGGGAGGCAGGTGAGAATAATCGTTAACATACATCATCCACGCGGTTTGCAATTGTTTAAAATTGGAAATACATTGCGCGGTTTTAGCGTTTCTTTTTGCAGAGGCAAGCGCGCTTAGAAGCAGGGACGAAAGTATGCTGATTATTGCGACTACGACTAATAGTTCTATCAACGTAAATCCTTTTGCGAATAACCTTTGCAGAATTGTCAATTTTGTTTTCACCTTAACTCCCGCTGGGCTTGAATAAAGGTTTCATCGCTTCATTAAATAATATATAACTTCCTGTAAAAATTAAAAATCCATTTCTAATGAAGAGAACGATAGTTTCAATCATTTCAAAACCGCTTCCGTAAACCAGACCGGGGTAAAGAATTGGAGTTACAATAGCGGCGATTACGGGCAATGCAACATAAATTGAAAATCGGTTTATTGACGATATAGCGGTGAATACAGCAATCCAAATAAGATATTGCGGGCTGAGAACTATGTTGAAAGAGACGAATATCAGCAGAACTCCTAAAAGCAAATTATTTAAAAGCGCGAATGACGCAGGCTCGGCAGAACGCCATATTCGCAACGATGCGATTATAACCGCAATTGCGCTAAGGCTTAACCAGAAAAATTTTGCGTAAGGCAACAAAGATGTTGCGAGCGGTCCTGTAACCTCTACCCACGCGCGGGTAAAAGTCCAGTTAGCGTTTGTAACCCCGCACAGTTTCAATAACCAAACCACACCTGCCCAGATGCTTTCGCACTGCAATCCGCGTCCTGCGTGAAATTCCATAAATTTCCACCAGGGCATAAAAAAGGATAATATTATTAACGGGAGCGCGCCGATGAAAAGCCCAGTTATAAAATGCCAGTGTCTTTTTATCCGCAAAGAAGCAACAAGCATCGGAAGCAAAAACAGGAGCGGATAAAGTTTTATCCCGGCGCCAAACATCAACAATATGCCGGATAACAAATAATTTCCATTTAGCCAGAAGAATAGCATTAAAAGAGATATTAATGCCGGGAACAGATCATACCGTTGAAGATAGAAATAGTGATTTGGAGCAGTAATTAATGAAAAAACAAGAACTGGGTAAAATAGTGAGAGCGGCAATAATTCTTCTTCTGAATTCTCAGCGCTGTTCTGATTTGAACATTTATTAAGACGCAAAAGTTTTAACGCGATTATCAAAAGAATAAACTTTACAAGAATATCGGCAATCAATATCTGGACGCCAAATACTGTTTGAAACGAACGGGTTGTTGAAAAAAATGAGGGCAAGATAAAAAACAAAATCGCGTAGGGCGGATATTCTAACTGAAAATCTTTATACGGCAACTGGCCGTTGTAAATATTTCTTATTACCCGCTCGTAAAGTATTATATCGCCGTGCGGTTCGCTGTTTAGGGACCGGGGGAGTTCTGCTATCTGGACGAGCGTAAGATAGGAAATGAGAAAAACAATCCAGAATTTGCGTGGGTCTGAAAGGATAGAGGAGATTATTTTGCCTGTGGTGAATTTTTCTAAAACCTCCTGTAAAGAAGATTCATTTTTTGCTGTAAAATTATGCATATTCAGGAAATATTCAGGGTAATATTCCCACGCGCTCTTTTTGATGTCAATTCAAATATTTATAAACGATATTTCCTGAATCTTTAACATTGAACTCAACGATTGATTAAAATAAAAACCACAGAGAACACAGAGAGACACAGAGAAAAAACATTTTGTTTGCCACCGTCAGAGTCATATTGATTTTTTGCATTTTTCTACGCACCTATTTGCGGGTGGTTGCCCGTGTATGACGCCTTCTGGGTCGGTTCATCCCATTACTAAATAATTTTGGCAAATCTAATTTCACCCAAAAGTGCCTTTTTTCCTGGAATGCTAATGATTCAGGAAAAAAAACCAAAGCAGAGTAAGGGATTTATAATTTTCTGGTTGTGTGTTTTTTAAAGGTGAGTGTTTTTTTAACCTCACAAAGCGGTGTTGCGCCTGCTTGCGCAGGCTTAACACCGCACTCCATATAACCGCACTCCATAATCTTTGGAGTGCGGCGGCTATGAGGCTGCTTTGTGTCTTCGGATGTAAATAATCAACGGAATAAATATTCAACATCGTTGGGGTTGAATATAATAGAATGAATATATAAAATTGTTTTTTTAACCCCCAATTATTTTTCAAAACCATTGAAGACAGTTTTTGAGGTTGTGTTAGATTCATAGCAGTTTCAAATAGGCTATTGAAATTTAAATATTTCAACATAAAGGGGTTTTATTCGTTTTGTTAATTGATTTCGGTTTATTGAGTTATTTTAAAAATGACAACTTATTAAATCTGAATAAAATTAATTCTATGAAAGCGAATAACCAGAAGAAGGTTTTTTGGGCGGTAATGTTGAGTGGTTTTGTTTTGATGAGTAATGCCGCGGAGGTTGAAACAAAGTTTTCAATTAAAGATGAGGAGGCGTTTAAAAAATTGATTCCTGCCGATGCGAAGCTGGAAAGGCTTGCCGGCAATATGCGGTTTACCGAAGGTCCTGTGTGGGTTGGTGCCGATGGCGATGGGTATCTGGTTTTTAGCGATATACCGGCGAATCAGTTGAAGAAGTGGAGCAGGGGCGGCGGACTTGTTACGTTTCGGGAGCCGAGCAATAACGCCAATGGCAACACGGTTGACAGAGATGGTCGGCTTGTTACGGCTGAACATAGTGGCAGGCGGATTTCAATAACTGACAAGGATGGGACGGTAAGGACTGTTGTTGATTCATATAACGGAAAGAAGTTGAACTCGCCGAACGATGTTGTGGTGAAATCCGACGGCACGATCTGGTTTACCGACCCGCCGTATGGGATCAAACCTGATCAAAAGGAGCAGGACGCGAATTATGTGTTTTGTTATGACCCGAAAACGAAGGAATTGAAGGCTGTGGCGTCGGATTTTGATAGACCGAACGGGCTTTGTTTTTCGCCTGATGAAAAATTGCTGTATATTGCTGATTCGGGCAAGCCGCGGCATATCCGAGTATTTGAGGTTGCATCGGATAACACGTTGAGGAATGGGCGTGTGTTTTGCACAATTGACGTAGGCGGTCCGGATGGGATACGGTGCGACAATCTTGGCAACGTCTGGTCAAGCGCCGGAGACGGGGTTCATATATTTTCGCCCCGAGGTGAATTAATCGGGAAGATACTTGTTCCGGAGACACCTGCAAATCTTTGTTTTGGCAGCGAGGAGGGAAAGAGGTTATTTATAACGGCGCGCACATCGCTTTATTCTATCAAAACGTTTGTTCAAAGCGGTGTTAAACGTTAATTACAACTCAATTTAGTATGCGTAAAATTGGCTTATTTATTGTTGCGGCATTGATGTATGTGGTGTCTGGTGTTTCGGGGGTTGATTCATTTAAGAGAGCCGTTCCGATGCCTTTGCCGTCGCATCCGGGAAATATATTTTTGGAGGGGGAGGATGTGAGTGTGAGGGTTGAGGATGGGTTATGGCGACTGATTGATTATGATGATCGGGTGGTTTTTCAGGTGAAGGCGGAAAACGGCGTTGCCAGGCTGGGGAGGTTGCCTGTGGGGTTTTATCGGCTGTTCAGGGGGAGCACGAACTGGGTATCGCTGGCGGTGTTAAAGCCGCTTAAAGCTCCGACGCCGCCGGGTTCGCCGATCTGTCTTGATGTTGCGATGTCGTGGTTTTATCCGAAGGATAAGATGGAGGCTGTTTCAAGTTTGTGCGCGCTTGCGGGTGTAAACTGGACGCGGGATCGGTTGAACTGGGCGGAGGTTGAGCCTGAAAAGGGAAAGTTTGTTGAGAAGACGCGGTATGATGACTCGGCGTTATATCAGACGAAGGCGGGTTTGCAGGTGCTTCAGGTTAATCACATAACGCCGAGGTGGGCGACGCGGAATCCGAGACGGTTTCCGCCGGATTTAAGGGATGCATATCGGTTTTATTATGAAATGGCGAGGCGCTGGCGGGGACTTGTGCGGGCTTTTGAGCCGTGGAATGAAGCGGATATACCGAATTTCGGCGGACACACAGGCGCGGAGATGGCGTCTTTTCAAAAGGCTTCCTATCTTGCTTTGAAAAAGGGAAACCCGCAGTTGACGGTCTGTTTAAATGTGTTTGCGGTTCATAATCGGGCGCAGCTTGAGGATTTTGCTGAAAATCGCGCGACGGCGTATTTTGACACTTACAATTTTCATCATTATGAGCCGTTTGACAATTATCCTGCGCTTTATAGCGATCACAAGGCGGTGAGTGGAGGAAAACCGATATGGGTGAGCGAAGCGGCGCTACCGGTAAAGTGGTCGGGGGACGCGGAGTTAAAAGAGTTGTCTGAAGAAAATCTTAAAATTCAATCTGAGCGGGTTGTGAAGGTGTTTGCCTGTTCGTTGAATGAAGGGTCTGTGGCAACATATTATTTTTTATTGCCGCATTATGTGGAAGGGCAGGTGCAGTTTGGACTTTTGAGACCGGATTTGACTCCGCGTCCGGGCTATGTGGCGCTTGCGGCTTGTGGAAGACTACTTGCCGATGCAAAAGCGTTAGGGCGATGGCAAAATCAGTCCTCTGATTTGCGCGCGTTTTTGTTTGATTCAAAACCTGACGGCGAAAGCCGCGCGACGCTTGTTTTATGGAGCGCGAAAGGCGAGCAATATGTTAAATTGCCCGAGAAACCGATTGAGATTTACGACCATCTTGGACGCATTGTTACGTTTAATAAAATTTTACAATCAGGCGAAAATTTGGATTTGAAAGTTTCGCAGGCTCCGTTGTTCGTGATTTTTAAGAGAGACGCGGTAAAAAAGTTTGATCTGCAACGGCAGGTTCAAATCGTTGTTGAAAAATCCGAAAAACCATCGCCGGTAGTGTTGCAATCGGTTTGGGATGTAGTGAAGACGGATTGGAAGAATTCGGCGTATAAGATTTCGGCAATCGGGCAGGTTCAATTGCCGGTCTATGTGTATAATTTTGGGGAAAAAAGCGTGAAAGGGGTATTAAGAGTTGAGGCGCCGGAGGGATGGGTTGGCGTTTTTACCGAGAATGTTCAATTGAACCCGCTGGAGCGGAAGGAGGTTTTAATGGTGTTGTTTCCGAAATTTAGGCAGGGGGAAAGTGTGGCTAAAATCAAGGTGGAAGGGGATTTTGGCGGTGCTGGAAAACCTGTATTATCAGTTCGGCTGATCAGGGAATGAAGAGAAAACTTGTAGCAATTGTTGGGGGAAGCGGCGCGGGTAAAAGTTATCTCGCAAGTAGAATTGCCAGCAGGCTTGGTTTTGGCGAATCAATAATTATAAGGTTGGATGATTTTTACAGGGACCTCTCGTTGATGCCACTGTGGGAACGGGATGTTGTGAATTTTGACGAGCCGGACGCGATAGATTGGGAGGAATTTTTATCGGCGCTGGATAGGATAATAAATCAGGACGAACCGGCACAGCTCCCGATTTACGATTATAAAACGCACAGCAGGTTGCCGCTCAGGCGGGTGTTTGAGCCGAAGCAGTTGACGATTATTGAGGGGTTGTGGCTGATTCACAGAAGTGATTTGAGGGGATTGTTTTGTTATTCGGTTTATGTTGATTGTCCTGAAGGACTACGGTTGCAACGCAGGATTGAACGGGATGCGCGGGAGCGGGGGCGTTCTGAAGAATCTGTTGTTCGGCAGTTCAGGCAGACGGTAAGTCCTATGCATAATAGGTATGTTGAACCGCAAAGAGCATTTGCAGATGTAGTTATAAAATCGCCTTTCGCGGAGGAGGAGATAGAAAAGATTGTTCAGACGATAAAGGATTTTGTGGTTGATGATGATAACGGGGAGCGGTAGAAATTAGAGGCAAAGGATAAGAAAGAGTCGTGGCATTAAAAATGTGGCGATGCTGGGATAAAGTTGTTTACAGAAATTAATTGAACGCAGATTGGTAGTAAGTATTATTTATTTTAAAAAAATAAGATATTAAAGTATTTTAAAGATATGTTAGGTTTTACCAATACAACAGGTTATGCGGTGCAGGCGCTTGTTTGTCTTGCCTCGTGTGATTGTCCTAAAAGTTCAACGGCAGAGATTGCAAAGTGTTCAGGGGTGCCGCAACCGTATCTATGCAAGATAATTAATCTACTAACGCGCAAAGGGCTTATTGTGACCAGGCGCGGTGTAGGCGGGGGGATAAAGCTTGCGCGGGCTGCGGAGGAGATTACTCTTTTTGAAATTGTGGTTGCGATTGAAGGGGAGCGATGGGCTTCGGAATGTTTACTGGGGTATAGCTGGTGCGCGAACGAGCAATGTTGTCCAACGCATAGTTTCTGGAAAGAGACAAAAGAAAAAATCAAAGCCGAGTTGCAGCACTGGACGCTTGCGGATGTGATAAAATACACCGAACAGGCGGCGAGGAAATAAGCGCGCTTAGTTATCGGTTTAGATTTCTACTGGAAGGATTAAAAGGCTGGCAGGGCTTTTATACCTGCCAGCCATATTGTATTTAGTTAATTTTTTGCGCCTCTAAGGTTTTACTAACTGGCGTTGATTTATCAATCGGTTTTCTGCGGTATTGCCATTCAAACAGATTTAAGCCGTTGCGGAGAAAATTTCTTCAAGGTCTTTTTCAGGCTCGTTGATTGGTTTTAAATTAAAGTTTTTAACCAGGACATTCAGTATGTTCGGCGATATAAACGCCGGTAGTGTTGGACCGAGCCGAATATTTTTGATTCCGAGAAACAGGAGTGTTAAAAGAATTGCCACCGCCTTTTGTTCATACCACGAGAGTATCAAGGAGAGCGGCAAATCATTTACCCCACACTTGAAGGCGTCTGCGAGGGCTGTGGCGATTTTGATTGCTGAATAGGCGTCGTTGCATTGGCCAATATCAAGGAGTCTTGGGATTCCGCCATCAACGGTTCCGAAGTCAAGTTTATTGAATCTGTATTTTCCGCAGGCAAGTGTGAGGATTACGCAGTCTCTGGGGACTGATTGAGCAAATTCGGTGTAGTAGTTTCTGCCCGGGCGCGCACCATCACAACCGCCAATTAAAAAGAATCGTTTGATTTCGCCTTTTTTGACGGCGTCAATGACTTTGTCTGCGATAGAAAGCACTGCGTTATGGCCGAAACCTGTCATAATATATTTTTCCTCGCCATCTTCGGTGAATCCCGGTTCATTAAGGGCGGCTTCAATTACTGGGGTAAAATCGCGGTTAGAGATATGGCGCACGCCGCTCCAGGCGACGAGCCCTGAGGTAAAAATCCTGTGTTTGTAAGAGGGTTGGGGTTCCTGAATGCAATTTGTTGTCATAAGAATCGCGCCGGGGAATGCAGAGAACTCATCTTTCTGGTCCTGCCATGCCCCGCCGTAATTTCCGACCAGATGTTTGTAGGCTTTGAGTTTGGGGTAGCCGTGAGCCGGGAGCATTTCGCCGTGGGTGTAAATGTTAATGCCTTTGCCTTCGGTCTGTTTGAGGAGTTCCTCAAGGTCTTTCAGGTCATGGCCTGAAACCAGGATTGCCTTGCCTTTAACAGGTGTAATCCTGACCTTTGTTGGGACAGGGTTGCCATAGGTTGAAGTGTGCGCGGCGTCAAGCATTTCCATAACTTTCAGGTTTATTTCGCCACAACGAAGGCAGAGTTGGAACAACTTATCTACCGTTGGGGTTTCATCTGTTAAATAATCAAGCGCCTGGAGGAAAAAGGAATAGATTTCGTCGGATTCGCGTCCGAGAATTCGCGCGTGTTCGGCATAAGCGGCTGTGCCTTTGACACCATAGAGCAGTAGTTCTTGAAGCCCGGTTATATCATCGCCGAGACGTTCTTTTCTTTTTATGATTGAAACCTCGTTGGCTTGTTTGACGAGTTCCGGGATTGACGGCGCCGGTCGCCAGGTTGCGGCACCGTTAAGTTGTTCAGGCTCTATTCCTTTGGTTGCGCAAGCCTGTTCATATAGTTTTTTGGCTTTTTCAATTATTTTGCCTGCGCGAATGAGCCAGTTTTGCATCCGCAACGGGTCAAAATTGACGTTTGTAACCGTTGTAAACAAGGCTTCGGTAACAAACACGTCAATGGAATTATCTTTTGCGCCGAGCAGTCGCGCCCTATGGGCGTATTTGGCGATGCCTTTGACCGCATGGATGAGCAGGTCCTGGAGAGCCGCAGTTGTTTCGTCCTTGCCGCAGACCGACAAAGCGGTGCAGGCATAACCCTTTGAAGTTTGTTCGCATTGATAACAGAACATAGGCATTTCTAATATTTCTATTTCTATTTATTTGATTTATTTCTAATTAATTGCCGTATTGTGGATGCATTTTTGACTTCTGCATTCAACACTACGGCACCGACTGGCTAAATATTTGCACATATTTGCGGGGCAAAATTTGACACGGGTCAAATTTGCGGAGGATTTTCAAAATAAAATATCCTGAGCCTGGCAAAAGAGAATAAAATGCAGTTAATAAGTAATGCTTATATATATTAATGTGATAAGCTTCGGCTTTGTTTTTCAACAGGGATTTATTTAAAAAACAATTTTTATTGAGGATTAAAAGTTTTATAATTGCGCTATGAAAAGATTGCCGAACCGTATTTTATCAGGCAGCAACTTATACGTAATTTTGTCAATCGCATTTCTGCTTTTCTCACACGGTTTTTGCGCGGAAGGGGTATTTAACGTAAAGGATTATGGGGCAAAAGGCGATGGCAAAACAGGCGACACGGCTGCTATAAACAGAGCGATTGAAGCCTGTGGCAGTGGCGGCGGTAGGGTGGAGTTTCCGCCGGGAAGATATTTGAGCGGTACTTTGAAGTTAAGGAGCAATATGACGTTGTTTTTTGAGTCTGGGGCTCGGCTGGTTGGGACGACAAATCTTGATGAGTATTATCATCCGAGCCCGCCGGACTATATGCCAGAGGCAAAATGGGGGAAGTGGCATCGGGGCTTGATTGTGGGGGAAAATGTGGAGAATGTAACGATTGAAGGAGAAGGGGTAATTGATGGGAATAAAGTTTTTGACCCGACGGGCGAGGAACGGATGCGAGGTCCGCACACGATTGTTTTTGTGAATTGCAAAAATTTTACTATTCGGAATGTTTCAATTGTTGATTCTGCAAATTACGCGGTTTTTTTTCAGGTTAGCGATGATGTAGAGATAGAAAATGTAACCATTAAAGGCGGATGGGATGGGGTTCATTTTCGCGGGGCTGAAAAACGGTATTGCAAGAATGTGAGGATTGTAAATTGTCGGATGTTTACCGGGGATGATTCAATCGCGGGGCGTTATTGGGAGAATGTATTGATTAGCGGTTGCATATTGAATTC
>JBAMMJ010000048.1:9804-10832 GCA_039793825.1 Verrucomicrobiota bacterium
CAAGTTGCAATGGGATAAGAATCATCGGTCCTGTGAGGTCGGTGATAATTCAAAACTGTCTGATGTATGGTCCCGGGGTTTATCCGCATCGGACATCAAACCGGTATAATATGCTTGCGGGGATAAACCTTCAACCCGGCGCGTGGGACCCGACGAGCGGGTTGACGGATGATGTGCTGATTTCGGACATTACGATGCGCAATGTTGCGACGCCGTTTCATTTTTCTATGAAAAAAGGGAATACAGCCAACAGGATAATAGTGGAGAGGGCAAATGCCACAGGGGTTTATCGGGCTGCGGCGTCGGTGGAGAGTTGGGCTGAGTCGCCATTTACGAATGTAGTTTTTCGCGATGTAACGATTGAGTATAGCGGTGGCGTGGCGCAAGAGCCGAAGACGTTGGCTGTGAAGTCGCCGGGGGTAGACGCGCGGGCGTTGCCTGTTTGGGGATTTTATGGGAGGAATGTTGAACGGTTGCGGTTTGACAATGTGCGGCTTCGCTGCGAAAAAACCGACCTTCGCCCGGCAATTCTGCTGGAAAAAATTGGAGGGGTATGGGTTGAAAACCTCTCCTTTGACCGGTTTGCGGAGGTTGAGAAAAGCGTGATTATGACGAATGTATTAGAAGTGAATTATTTGACGAGCGAAAAAGCGGTTGAAAAGCAATTCAAACAATAACAAATAGCATTATCTGGCGGTTTATTTATCCTGCGCTATAAATGTTGCCACAATTGGTCTGTGGTCTGAAGCCAGTCCCCAGTTGGGCGTGGCGAGAACGAAGGTTTCGTTGGTTACCCATTCTTTTGCCATACCGTGGCTGATTAAAATATAATCAATCCTGCTGTAGGTGTCCTCTTTGCCGTAAAAGTGTGTCCAGGAGATATTGAGCGGGGCGTAATTTGGATTTGTTGGAGGGAGGTTATCGCCATTTTGTTCAGCCGGGCGGGTGTCAACAAGTCCGATTTTGCTATTGAGTCTGCCGAGTATAATTCTTGTGGAGCGAGCGTCTTTTACGTCGTTGAGGTCGCC
>JBAMMJ010000049.1:0-9475 GCA_039793825.1 Verrucomicrobiota bacterium
GGCATTCCAAAGAAGTTTGAAGAATGGGACAGAGAGATTGAGTATTTGAAGCAGCATATTGAGAGTCAGGAAAAAGAGGCGGCTTTGAAACATTAACATTGAATTCGGGATAACTGATTATGGCTAAACCAAAGATTGCGATTTACTGGTGCGCTTCTTGCGGCGGATGCGAGGAAGCGGTTGTTGACCTTGCCGAGGACATCCTTGGCGTGGTGGAAAAAGTTGATATAATTTTCTGGCCTGTGGCGATGGATTTTAAGAAGAAAGATATTGAGGCAATGCCTGATAAATCCATCGTCGCAACCCTGCTAAATGGCGCCATACGCACTTCTGAACAGGAGGAGATGGCTCATTTGTTGCGAAAGAAAAGCATTTATATGATTGCCTATGGCGCGTGTTCGCATCTTGGGGGAATTCCATCGCTTGCAAATCAATTTTCGCGCGAACAGATACTTAAGTTTGTATATGAAGACGGACCGTCTGATGTAAATCCGGACAAGGTTCGTCCGATGCCGCGCTATGTTGACAACGGGAGGGAGCTTACACTTCCGGAGTTCAGGAACGTTGTCCGTTCGCTGGACCAGGTGGTCAACGTTGATTACTATATTCCCGGGTGTCCGCCGACCCCTGAGATAACTAAAAAAGCGATTGCAGCGTTGCTGGACGGTAGGTTGCCGGAAAAAGGGAGTGTGTTGGCGCCTGATGTAGCCCTTTGCGATGAGTGTCCGAGAAAGGAAACTAAACCGACAGATATCAGTTTTACACAATTCTGGCGACCGCACCAGAAAGAGATTGACCCTGAAAAGTGCCTTCTGGCGCAGGGAATTATATGTATGGGACCAGCCACAAGAGCCGGCTGTGGCGCGCTCTGCACAAAAGGCAATATGCCTTGCACAGGATGTTTTGGACCGACATCGCGCGTTCGGGACCAGGGGGCTAAAATTCTTTCGTCAATTTGCGCCAATTTAGCGCCTAAAGAAGAAGACCAGATTGAAAAGGTCCTGGACGGTATCCCTGATCCGGTTGGGACGTTTTATCGGTATGGACTTGCCCGCAGTATTTTACGGCGCAAGGTTTCTCTGCCAATCAATGGCAATGGAAAATAATTAACTTGCATAATATCACATACAGAACTGAAATATTTTAACCGTTTTAAGATTATGAATGCAGAAGTACAAAAGGTGTGGAACCAGGCAAATCAACAGGCAAACGCAGCATATATGCAGTCGCGACGACGCGCAGTAGTTGACCCGATAACGAGGCTTGAAGGACACGGGAAGATTGACATCTTTCTGGATGAAAAAGGCGATGTTGAGCGAGCCTATCTGCAGATTCCGGAATTGCGGGGATTTGAAGTTTTTTCAATTGGCAGGCCGGCTGAAGAAATGCCACAAATAACGAGCCGCATCTGCGGGGTATGCCCGACAGCGCATCATATGGCGGCTGTAAAGGCGTTGGATGATCTGTATAAGGTTGAGCCAACGCCTACTGCCCGAAAACTTCGCGAACTTGTCTATAACGCCTTTATGTTTGAAGACCACACGCTCCATATATACATTCTTGGCGGACCGGACTTCATAGTTGGTCCTGAAGCGCCTGCCGCCGAACGGAATGTAATCGGAGTAATTAACAAGGTTGGTCTTGAGGTAGGCAAAAAGGTGATTGGAATCCGCAAGCGCGTCCGTCAGATGATGACTGAACTTGCTGGCAAGGTTATTCATCCTGTATTTGGTTTGCCGGGCGGGGTTTCAAAACCGATGGACCCGGCAAAGTTGCCGGAATATAAACAACTGGCAAATGACACGCTTGATTTTGCACTATTCACGCTTCAGGTGTTTAAAGATATCGTTCTGAAAAACCCGGATTACGTGAAATTAATCACCTCAGAGGCATTTACCCACAAGACCTACTATATGGGGCTTGTTGATGAGAAAAACAGGGTCAATTTTTATGATGGTCAGTTGCGCGTTGTAACCCCGGATGGAAAAGAATACGCAAAGTTCCCTGCTCAAAAATATCGGGAATTTGTAGCCGAACACACCGAGCCCTGGAGTTACATAAAGTTTTGTTATTTAAAACCTGTTGGGTGGAAAGGTTTTGAAGAGGGAGAACAGAGCGGCATTTACGCGGTGGCTCCACTGGCGCGGCTTAACGCGGCTGATGGTATGGCAACGCCGCAGGCGCAAAAAGCCTATGAAGAGTTCTTCAACACGCTTGGTGGAAAGCCGGTTCATCACACGCTTGCCACGCACTACGCTCGTGTGGTAGAGGTTATTCAGGCGGCAGAAAAAATGATAGAGCTTGTCAACGACCCGGATATAGTCGGTAAAAATGTCCGCAATATTCCAGCTGAGAAACCTTCGGTTGGCATCGGTGTTGTGGAGGCGCCACGAGGGACGCTCTTCCATCATTATGAAACTGACGAGCGCGGCATTATAAAGATGGCAAACCTGATTGTCGCAACACAGAACAACGCCGCCCGCATAGCGATGAGTGTTGATAGAGCGGCAAAAGGGTTGATTAAAAACGGCGTTGTCAGCGAAGGATTGCTGAATAAAATTGAAATGGCGTTCCGAGCTTACGACCCGTGCTTTGGTTGCGCAACACATTCGTTGCCTGGAAACACGCCGCTTGTGGTAAGTATCTACAACAATAAATATGAATTGGTTAACCAATTGATTCAGGGTTAACCCCGGGTTTAAAATCAGTTAGATTATACCCGAATCCAATTATAGGATTCGGGTATTTTTATTTTTGTCAGTCGGTTTATTTTTGTTAGTGTTAAAAAGTAGCTATTTACTTTATTTGAGCGGACTGAAGCTGACGATTAAATGATAGCGCGAGTCATACTTGAAATTGCGTTGAACAAGGATTTTGACTACCTTGTTCCGCCTGAGTTTGAGAAAATAATTCAGGTTGGGAGCAGGGTAAAAGTGCCATTTGGCGCGCGCTATGTGTTTGGATTTGTTAGCGAGTTAGTGGAAAAAAGCCCTTATCCGAATCTTAAACCGATATCAAAGGTTGTCGGTTCTCAAGGAACAATAACCGCGCAGGTATTGAAGCTGGCGCGATGGATTGCGGATTACTATTGTTGCGCACCTGAGATTGCCTTAAAAAGTATCGTTCCAAAAGCGGTCAGGAGAGAAAAAGAGGGTTGGCAGCAACAACTATTCGTGAGGCTATCACCCTATTATAAATCAACCACTGATTTCAAACTTACCCGACGCCAGATGGAGGTTCTGGCAATAATTGAAGAATATCGGGAGTTGCCGCTCGGGAAATTGGTTTCGCTTGCTCAGACAACGGCTGCTACTGTTCGTAAACTTGAAGACAAAGGACTTGTAGAAATATCTCCGCAACGCGTTGAGCGCGACCCATACGAAAACGAAATAATCCTGCCGACAAACCCGTTGCTGCTTAATAAAGAGCAACAGGTTGCTTTTGATGCTATAAGGAACGCGCTGAACAATGAATATTCAAAAATATTTCCCCCCGCTCAACCTGATAAAAATGATAATTCCGTGAAGCCGGCGCCGATATTTTTGCTCAATGGAGTAACGGGCAGCGGGAAGACAGAGATTTATCTGCAGGCGATTGCCTGCGCGTTAGAAAAGGGAAAGGGCGCCATTGTACTTGTTCCTGAAATATCGCTTACTCCACAGACTGTTGAGCGCTTCAAAGCCCGATTCTCGCACGGAAAATTACAGACTTCAGTTGCGGTTTTGCACAGCCATTTGTCAGAAGGTGAACGGCACGACCAGTGGCATCGGATACGAGAAGGCAGGGCAAAGATTGTGATCGGGGCGCGCTCGGCAATCTTTGCGCCTGTTGATCCGCTTGGGCTGATAATCGTGGATGAGGAACACGAACACTCCTATAAACAGGAAGAAGCGCCGCGATATAACGCCCGCGATGTGGCTGTGGTTAGGGGGCAGATGGAAGGGGCTGTGGTCGTTCTGGGTTCAGCAACGCCTTCGCTTGAAAGCTATTATAACGCAAAGCGCGGAAAGTATATTTTATTAAACCTTCCTAATCGGGCTGATGACAAGAAGATGCCGCTTGTTCGCGTAATTGATTTGCGCAGCGCCGCTCATCCTGATAGAGGGGTGCCAATATTTTCGCCACAGTTGAAAGAGGCAATACTTCAAAGGCTGGAGAAGAAAGAGCAAATAATTTTGTTTTTAAATCGCAGGGGATATTCAACCTCGTTGCAATGCCCGATTTGCGGGTATGTTGCTCGTTGCCAGAATTGCAGCGTTGCCCTGACTTATCATCGTCAATACGAAAAACTGCTTTGCCACATCTGCGGATATGAGCAGACGGCGCCGTCTATTTGCCCAAATGAAAAATGCAAAAATCCGCAAATCCGTTTTGCTGGATTTGGAACACAAAAGATAGAAGAAGCGCTTAAACGATATTTTCCAAAAGCAACAATTGCGCGGATGGATTCCGACACGATGCAGCGAAAAGACGATTACCGCCACATTTTGTCGGAATTTAGAACAGGGAAAATAGATATAATTATTGGCACGCAGATGATAGCCAAAGGACTGCATTTTCCGAATGTGACGCTTGTTGGCATAATCTACGCAGACCTTGCGCTACATCTGCCTGATTTTCGGGCAGGCGAACGCACATTTCAATTAGTCACTCAGGTCGCGGGGCGCGCCGGACGCGGCGATGTTGAAGGCGAGGTTATTGTTCAATCGTTCACTCCGTATCATCCTGCAATTCAATTCGCAAGACGCCACGACTATGAAGGATTTTACGAAGAAGAAATCCGATTCAGAAGCCAGCTGCATTATCCACCGATTAGCCGTGTTGCATTAATCACTTTCAGAGGACAAAATGAAGATAAGGTCAAGTATTTCGCGAATTATTTTCGGGATGAGTTTTTGAGGTTTTTGGGAATCAATTCCGATTCAACCGTTATAATCAGAGCAGGTGAAAAATATAAAGAAACAGCGCAGGATAATTCAAAGGATAAATCGCAACGGCGGGTGTTTGACGATTTGATAATAGCCGGACCGGCTCCGGCACCGATTCTTAAAATACAATCTTATTACCGTTATCATATTATGTTGCGGACGAAGAAAATGCTTGCTTTGAGCAGAAAAATTTCGGCATTTTTGCAGCAGTTAAAGCCTCTCAAAGATGTTTCTATTGTTGTTGACATTGATCCGACGAGTTTAATTTGAGGCGCGCTCGGCGCTATGTGTCAAATCTGCTTTGACTTTGCTTGTTTTGACGTTTAAATAGAGCCTGAACAAAATTACGAACGATGAATAGAATTGGAATAATAGGTGGCACAGGTCTTTATGAGATTGAAGGTTTTAAGAATCAAAAATGGGTGTCGGTGAAGACGCCGTTTGGGAATCCCTCTGATAAATTATTATTTGGAGAGCTGTGCGGAAGAGAGGTTGTATTTTTGCCAAGACACGGGCGTGGACATCGGATTTTGCCGGGCGAACTCAATCACAGGGCAAACATCTGGGCTATGAAAAAACTCGGGGTTCAATGGATTATCAGCGTTAGCGCTGTTGGTTCTTTGCAAGAGAGGTATAGACCACGCGATATTGTTATTATTGACCAGTTTGTTGACAGGACAAAAAAGAGTTTTGAGCATACATTTTTTGGAAATGGGATTGTTGCGCACATTGCGTTTGCCCACCCTGTGTGCGAAGAACTAAGAAAGATATTGTTTGATAGCGCGCGGGAACTTGGACTTTCAGTTCACGACGGCGGCAGTTACGTCAATATGGAAGGACCGGCTTTTAGCACTAAAGCCGAATCCATAGCAAACCACAATGCCGGGTTCAGCGTTATTGGAATGACTAATTTAGGCGAGGCAAAGTGCGCCCGCGAAGCAGAAATCGCTTATGCAACGCTCGCAATGGTAACCGATTACGATTGCTGGAAAGAAGACGAAGAACACGTCACAGTCCAGATGGTTATTGAACATTTAAAGCACAATGCCCAGAACGCAAAGAATATTATCATTAAATCAATTCCGAGAATTCCAACCGAACCGGGCTGCACCTGTCATAGCGCTTTAAAAAATGCTATATTAACAGACAAAAAATACTGGTCTAAAACAGTCATAAATCGTCTAAAACCGATTATATCAAAATATCTTTAAACAGTTAGATTTACACGAGAAAAAATGAATTTTGTTAGCCCGACGAATTGTTCCAGACTGACCGATTCGCCTCTTGATTCAAGAGAAATTGAATTGGATAAAAATGCCTCTTTAAGCAATTCTGGTGGAAAATCGGATTTTAAAAGTTTAAACATCATTTTTCTCCTCTGGCTAAAAGCGCGGCTAACAATTTTATAAAACAACTCTCTCTGGTTTTGCGTATTGAGAAATTCTTCTTCTCTTCTAACAAGCCTTAAACAGGCTGAATCTACTTTTGGTTCCGGGAAAAAGCAGGAAGGCGGAATTTTAAAACAATATACCGGGATATACCTTAATTGAACGAACAATGTGAGCAATCCATAATCTGGTTGCGATGGCAAGGCGACGATTCTATCGGCAACCTCGGATTGTATGGTTACAACTATCCTTTGTGGCGGAAAGGCAAATTTTGCAAATTCAACCAGAATTGGCGAGGCGACCGAGTAGGGTAAGTTTGACACAACAACCCACTGGCTAAAATCCTGATCGTTGTTTTTTATTAGATACAAAAGGGCATCGTCGTTTATTATCTTGAGGTTTTCAATGTCTGCGAATTTTTTATTTAAAATTTGGACGAGCCGTTCATCCTTTTCTATCGCGAGGATGTATTTTGCCTTATGAACCAGCAATTCTGTCAGCGGACCCAGTCCCGGACCGATTTCTATCACTTTATCAGCTGGCTTTAATTGCGCGGCTGAAACTATCTTGCGAAGCTGGTTTGCGTCGTGCAGAAAGTTCTGCCCGAGCCGTTTGCTGAGCCTGATGTCATATTCGGCAAGCAACCTTTTGATTTCCGATATTGTCATCCTCTCATTTTGTTTTTAAATCTCGCTGTTATCAATCAAACGTGTTGTTCCGATAAATACGGCAAGCGCAATACGCGCGCCTTTTGAAACTTTATCTACTGGCTCCAGTGTTTGCGGGTCAAAAAATTCTATATAATCCACGCGCGCCGATGGTTCTTTTTCTATGTATTGTGTTAACTCTTTTTTTAACTCGGCAGAATCCACTGGTTGATGTTTAGAAACAATTTCTTTTGCAATCTGGATCGATCGGTAAAGAACAGTTGCCTGTTGACGTTCAGATTGATTGAGGTAGGTATTGCGGGAACTCATCGCCAACCCGTCGGTTTCGCGAACAGTTGGGCTCACAATTATTTTTATCGGGAAGTTAAGGTCTTTTACCATTCGTTTGATTATCGCCGCCTGCTGAAAATCTTTTTCGCCAAAGATTGCAGCATCAGGCAGCGCTATGTTGAACAACTTTGCGACGACTGTTGTTACGCCGCGGAAGTGTCCCGGGCGCGAGGCGCCTTCCATATTTTTAGAAAGCCGTTCTTCAACCACATAAGTGCTATAAAGTCCGTTCTCTTTACCCGGATACATTTCAGAATCGGCTGGAGTAAAAACAATATCGGCTTGATTTTCGCGGCATATTTTGAGGTCTCGGCGCAGGTCTCTTGGATATCGGGATAGGTCTTCGTTTGGACCGAATTGGGTCGGATTCACATATATGCTGACAACAACAACTCCATCTTTGCCTGCTATCTTCCGCGCCTTTTTTATAAGGCTGACGTGCCCGTCGTGCAGGTATCCCATTGTAGGAACAAAAACGATTTTTTTTCCTCTCCGCCGCAATTGCAAAGCGGTATTCTGCATCGCTTTTACAGTTCTGATCACCTTCATAATTGTAAATCAATTTCCAATTATATGGTCGTTTATATAGAGATTATTTTCAATTATAAACAGACTCGGGATATTTTTGATTATTGCAGAGATATCGCCACAGTCCTGAATTATTAACATTGCGGCAGGTATCTCTTATGTGTGTTTATGGATGAGTTGATTTATTTCCTGAAAAAATGTGTTGAAGGTTGAGTCAATAATAAGATAAAAAAGCGTAAATCCTGAAAATATGAGTTCAAGATCAAATTCAGAAGGGAAGCGGGGCTATGTTATTTTAATCAGTCTTGTCGCCGCATTTGGCGGATTTTTATTTGGCTACGACACAGCGGTTGTTTCCGGCGCTATCGGATTTTTGCGCGAGCATTTTAAACTTACATCAGACCTTACCGGATGGGCAGCTTCAAGCATGCTTGTGGGTTGTATGGTGGGGGCGGTGGTGGCAGGACCGGCCGGCGACAGGTTCGGTAGAAAGTGGAGTCTTGCCGTATGCGGATTTTTGTTTGCGATTTCATCCATAGGCGCGGCTATTCCGCACAATCTTGCGCAGTTTGCCTGGGCTCGGTTTGCCGGCGGCATTGCAATTGGTTCGGCTTCAATTCTGTCGCCAATTTATATTGCCGAGATTTCTCCAGAAAGAATCCGCGGCAGGCTTGTTGCGCTGTATCAACTGGCAATAGTGATTGGGATTCTTATTGTGTTTTTTGTTAATTTGCAAATTCAGAGAAGCGGAGATTTAAGCTGGAACGTAAATACCGGATGGCGATGGATGTTCGCCTCGCTCGTTCCGCCTTCAATCCTGTTTTGCATATTAATGGCGCTTGTTCCGGAAAGTCCGCGCTGGTTGCTTAAAATTGGGAAAGAAGAAAAAGCCCGCGCTATTCTTGAAAAAATATCCGGTTCCGCATATGCGGAAATTCAAATTCAAAAAATCACAGAGACGTTAAAAGAAGAGCAGGGAAGATGGTCGGAATTGTTTAGCGGGGGGTATTTTAGGGCGCTCGTCGTTGGAGCGTTGCTTGCTATCTTTAGCCAGTTCAGCGGAATAAACGCGATAATGTATTACGGTCCGGAGGTGTTCAAGGCATCAGGTGTGGCGCAGGACGCTGCATTTGCACAGACGGTAATAGTTGGCGCTATTAATCTCGTGTTTACATTTGTTGCTATCGGATTTGTAGATAAGGCAGGCAGACGTCCGTTACTTTTAATTGGAACGGCGGTTCAAACCGCAGCCCACCTTTTTATTGGTTGGTTATTCTTCAAGAACATCAACGGGTTACCATTACTCATTGGCGTTTTAACATTCGTTGCGGCGTTTGCAATGGCAATGGGACCGGTGTCGTGGATTGTTAATTCCGAGATATTCCCCACAAAGTTGCGCGGCAGGGCAATGGCAATCTCAATATTGCTTTTGTGGTTTGCAGACTGGATAGTTACTCAAACCTTTCCTATCCTCCAGGAATCTATCGGTCCGGCAAAGACATTCTGGGTTTACGGATTCTTTAGCTTTGCAAGTTTTGTTTTCATTTATATCTTTGTTCCCGAAACCAAAGGCAGAACACTTGAGGAGATTGAGGCTTCGTGGCGACGAATCACCAAACGGTAAAAAACCTCA
>JBAMMJ010000049.1:9485-10669 GCA_039793825.1 Verrucomicrobiota bacterium
GACGCCCAGTTGCGGAAATTAAGTCTATCTCTGGTTTTCATAAAATTATTTGTCTTAAAACCTATTAAACCTTATTCAAAGAGCTAACCATTCGTGGCTAAATTGTGTTTAATCAACTTAAGCCAGATAAAATAATTATTTAAATTATTTATTAAAAACAAAGTCTCCTTCCACAGCGCTGGGGATTCAGGAAGAATAGAGAATAAATGTTGTTTTTAATTTCTTACATTCACTATATTAAAGTTGATGGATAAAATTAGGAATTACACGGTCGTATTGACTAAAGAGCAGGGGGCCGAACTGCTCCAATACCTGAAGAAAAACGATTTTGAAATTGATGAACGCCCACACGCGCGGTTTTTTGCCTCTAAACCGAATTTATCCATCACACTATATGACTCTATGAAATTGGTTGTTCAGGGGAAGAATAGCGGGGAGTTTATTGAATTTGTCCTTGAACCGTTAATCCTTAAACAGGCTAAATTGGGTTATGAATCAGTATTGAATCCTGAGTATTATTCATCAAGGATCGGTGTAGATGAATCGGGGAAAGGGGATTATTTTGGTCCATTGTGTGTTGCCGGGGTTTATGTTAATGAAAAGATAATCAAACAATGGGAAGGAACGGGCATTCGCGATTCAAAACAGATTAATAGCGACAAATCCATAAGAGTTCTGGCGGAAATGATAAGAAAAACGACAGGGTGTATAACGGAGGTTGTTGTAATCGGGAATGAGGCTTACAACCGGCTTTATGAAAAGCTAAAAAACGTGAACAAGATACTTGCCTGGGGACATAGTAGAGTGATTGAGAATTTATTGTCAAAGCAACAGAGATTGAATCCGCCGCCAGAATTTATTATTTGCGACCAGTTTGCCAACAGAGAAGCGGCAATAACAGGGGCGTTGATGGCGCTCGGCAGGCAAATCAAAGTTGTCCAGCGGCATCGCGCTGAAAGCGATCTTGCGGTGGCTGCTGCATCAATTTTAGCAAGACGCGAATTTATTGATCGGCTTGAAAGGATGAGTAATGAGTATGGATTTGATTTTCCAAGAGGTTGTTCAAATGAGACCGAAAATATCGCACGCGATTTTGTAAAAAAATATGGCGAGGATATGTTAAAAAAAGTGGCAAAAATCCACTTCAAGACAACCGCAAAAGTTTTAGACGATTACAAAAACAG
>JBAMMJ010000050.1:0-1329 GCA_039793825.1 Verrucomicrobiota bacterium
CTGAACTGTTTGACCTGGCCAATTCCGATGCGCCGATTCCGCAGTTTGTGAATGCAATGCGAATGGCAGGGATTGAGATTGTCCCTGAACAGGTTAAGCGGAATCTAGGGTTTGAAGTGGTAATGGGAGCTGATGGGAAAGAGTATGTGGTGGGGTATTATAATTTTGACCCTGATCCAAATAAACAGAGCGAAAATCTCGAACTCCCGATTCCCGTGATTAGAGCTGTTGAAGAAGATAATGGCTGGAGATGGATAAACGAAAAACTTATTCCTCTTAGATTTTTTGCAGATATTTTAAGAATTAAGATTAGCAATTTAGAATCCCATTATGATCGGTCTTTGAAAAGAGAACTTTTGAGGGATTTTAATTCTTGGTTGATTACTTGGTACCAAAAATGGGATTTGATCGAACAACAACCAGGTCAAGCAGACTATCGTCAACTTGATAGGTATGTGAATCTTGCACTACAAAACAATATAGAACCGCTTGGCGGGCCTGTTTTATACTTTTATGAGTATCCAGAATGGATTAGAAATATTTCATCTGCTGAAAAATTAGAGCAAACAATAAGAACACGAGTGAGGCACTTGGTTGGACGATATTCAAACAACATCAACTATTGGATTGTAGTAAATGAATATCACGCTACTCCTTATGAACCTGACTATCTTTATGAACGATTAGGATTTAAATATGTTGAAATTGCTTTCGACGAAGCAAGGAAGGCGAACCCCAGCGCGGTCTTAATTTATAATGATAATACGAATGAATCACCAAATGGACGTTGGTTCAAACAAACTTACAATTTAGCCAGGCTCTTGAAGCAAAAGGGTCTTATAGATGCGATAGGAATGCAGATGCATCTTAATCAACCGAATTGGACGAAAGTGCCATCGGAAGAAGAGCTCAGACAAGCGATTAGAAAATTTAGAGCGCTTGGTTTGGAAGTTTATATTACTGAAATGGATGTAGTAATAAATGATATTGAAGGACGAAATAGATTTTTATATCAAGCAGAAATCTATTATTCTATAATAAACACCTACTTAGAAGAAACGCGTGGTCAAAAGGCCCAAATTATTAATATCTTTGGTTTGCGAGATAGCGAAAGTTGGTATGATGAAGTTCTCCATTATTCAAATGTGGATCCCTTATTATTTGACGATAGTGGAAAACCGAAATTAGCGTATTATGCTATTCTGTCTTTGTTATGGCATAAATTTTGAATGTAATGCCGCCCAACATCTCGCTGCAGCCGACGCCGCCTGCGGCGGCGCGGCTGAGCTCGGTGCCGTTGGGCGGCAATGACCGCCGCAGGAGAAGGTG
>JBAMMJ010000051.1:0-10640 GCA_039793825.1 Verrucomicrobiota bacterium
CTCCAAAGCCTTGCCGACGCACTCCAGAATTCATTGGGTTATTAAGTTGGCTCGCACTTTAAGCGATAGTGAACAAAAAGGATAACCTGAATTTACACATTTAAAATCCTTTTTTTACAAGAAGACGATTTATAAGTTTAAGTTGTTTTGGACGGCAGTGAAATCCTCACATTTTTTGAAGTTGCTCAATCATTCTGGCGATTTTATCTCTATACTGCAAAATTAACCTTGGGTCTGTTGTGAAATTCGTTAAATTCATTGATATAAAGTCCGGTACCACAAGTAATTTCTTTGCTGCGTCAAGCGCGGGGTTTTGAGGATTCTTTTTAGAAATCCGCTCAATATGTTTAGAGAGTAACCAAAAATATTCATAGTCCTCCATACCATCTCTTAAATTCTCCCACCTGAAAGAATTGACCGGCTCGTCAAAGGAAGGTTCAGTTGTCTTGTTCGGGTCGCGGCGCGGCGGATACAAAAATCGTCCGTCGCCATTTCCCCAATATCCGAGATATCCGACAGGAAAATCATAACCTGAGACATAACTCATCGGGTCTTCATACGGGTTTTGAAGTGAGTTTGAATAAACGAGGCTGCTTGTCCAGTATGTGGTTTCCCAGACAAGAATTCCCTGAACGCCGTATTGCCAGGATTGCCAGGGCCAGAGCCGAAGTTCTGTCCCCGGATGGTCAATGAATTCGGTTATATACGGCGCCTTCGGTCCGCAACAGATATACCACCAGACCTCTTCGCCGCGCTTCTTGCATTTTTCAACAAGTTCTTTGTTCCATTCAGGAGTCAATCCGCACCAGATATCAACATAGCCAATCAACTCCGGTTCAGGCTGTTCGGTTAGCAATCTTTTTAATCCAGGGGCTGCGGCTTTTATTCTTTTCATTCCATCAACCACAAATTCGTAATCCTTTCTATCCGGTTCATCAAACCAGTAGGTATATGCCTTATCCAGCCAGCCGCGTTGTTTTAAATGGTCTTCAACCTGACCAAGATAATCCTTAAATAGCCGCATAAACTCCGGCGTGCCTTCTTTAAAACCTTCAAGAGAACCAAGATAACGACTTTGAAATGTGCCTCCCCCCATTCCGCGCAATGGCAATCGGAAAGAATTAAAGTGGTAATTATCAATCCACTTTTCCGCAGCCTGGTCAAATTGCGAAAAGTCAATCACCGCCCGCTTGTTCGCTCCTTCACCAACAAAACTTACCTTTATCGGACTATAATCAAAGAACGAGTACGGACTGATTCTGTGTTCTGCAAAATTCTTCAAATATTTTTCATAAACCGCAACCTTGTCCTCCTGTTTCTGAAGTTTATGGTAGCGGTTTATCGCAGAAGAACTCAGCCCAAATCCGCTTCGCAAATGCGTCTCTTCGGGTAATACAAAATCATAGATTGTTAAAAGAACCGGGATGCTAACGCTATTGTTTGATATTTTGACATTTAACGTTCCTTTATAATCCCCGCCAGGAATGAATTCACGCGTCTTAAATGAAATCCAGATGGTGAAATTGTTTCCAGCGGTTAATTTAATCGGTGTTTTAAGCAGTGGCAATGGGTCAGGATAAAGTCCCCGAGCGCAAGTATTATCTGTCGGACGAGAGATGGGAACATAGGCAACTTCATAAAAATTGACTTTTGCAGGAATCACCCTGTTTTCTGAATCATTCTGAAATGAAAACTCCACTGATGTTAACTCCGCGTCTTGATGTGGTGTCAAAACGAGCTGAACCGCTTCATATTCCCCCTTTGCAGCCGAGATTTTGATTGGCTGCGAGGAAGTCCTTTTTGGAGCCGATCTTTGTCTACCCACCTTCCATCCGCTCTCGCACCACCAGTAAATTGTCCCCTGTGATTCTCCAATCCAATAGCCCGGACGCGGGTCTTCAAGCAAACTCAAATTAACATCAAAGGCCGAAGCAAACAAAATCCCTTTCCCTTTCTCTCTGAAAACAACTGTTATATTGTCAGCCCCAGCCTTTTTGATATCCGAAAACAGCGAGACATTTCTATTCCTATTAAGTTTAAACTCTGTGGAAAATGTCTTTGATTTTTCTTCAATCCCGCTCAAACACTCTGCGACAACTTCAATCTGTTTATTTGTTCCTGAGTACACGGTTTTAAAGTCAAATTTCCACTGGTTATTAGTTTTAGAAATGCCCGTCAGTTCGGCTGTAAAATCTGGCGCAATATTTTGAATATCCATAAAAAATGTCTCTCCATAAACATCGCCCTTGTCTGTTTCAATATCCGCTACATATTCAAAAGTATTTATCTGAATGCTACCATCTTTGCCTGCAAACTTTAATTTGATATAAACGATATCGGACGGGTAAATCGTTGTTGGAATCTGCCAGATACCTGCGCGATTTGTTTTATCAAGCGCGCCGACAGTAAGCCATTTGTTTAAATCTTTTGAGATGTCAACTTCAATGCTGCCACCTGTGTAATAGCTTTCGGCAACGCGAACGCGTCCGGATTTTTGTTCAGTCATACCAATTTTAAATTTATACACAACCTCTTTTCCGGAAGAAAAAATCCATCTGTCGGAATTAAAACCGGCATTGGCAAAATAGAGCGGGCGGTGATAGTTTGCGCCTTTCCATCCAAAGTCAGGCAAGAAAATATATTTTCCGTTTTGAATTGATTCGCCTTCGCCCAATTCAATGTTTCCGATTCGTTTGTGGATTGCGATTGCTGGATAGACCTGACAGTTGTCAAAATAATACCGCCCCATCATTTGCCATTGGCCGATGCGAATCTCATCCCGACCGTCGCCGTCTGGAAGCCTGAAATAAAAATCATATTTCTGCCATTCTTCGCTTAGAATGAAATCTCTATTAACGGTGCTTGCGCCTGAAATTGCGCAGCCGCCGGTAGTTGATACTTCTTTTTTTCCATAAAAACTAAAATGATACAAACTGGCATTGGTCAATTTTGCCGATGAGGAATACCAGGCTCCTGAATTTTTCCCATTGCCAAACACGGCAATCATCTTGCCTTCAACACCGCCCAAACTCCATTCACCGGCGCATCCGCGAATTTCCCACTCTTCTGGCTTTTCTCTGCCAAGCTCAAAGCCGGGATTTTTAATCAAATTTTGCGAATGCGATAAAAACGGCTGCAATAGCGTTAAGCAAACAACAACACAACACAGTGGCCGGCGGATTGTCTTCATAATTCTTAATTACACTTCAACGTATTCAAGGTGTTTTATTAGTTCAAACTGTTTTTCAAGCGACGCGGCTCTAAGACGCGGCAGCGAAGGATAAAAGGCATCTGCGGGCGACATTGGTTCAAATTTATCTTTTGATAAATCCGCCCTGACAAAGAAGGCGTTTGTGCCGCTGGATTCGCATCCGACAAGAATATAGTTTTTCTTTTTTGCAAGTTTTGTGAGCGCCGCTAATGAGGCGCCGTGATACCAACCGCTTGGATGTTTCTTGTAAGTGTCAAAAACAGGGTCGTATTCAACAGTAATGGAGCGGTCTGCTCCAAAACTTGCATTGTATTCAATTACAACAACTCTCGGTAGAACAACGTCTATTGCCTGCCATATCCAATAATCATTTCCGTCTATATCAATTGATAAAAGGTCTATTTCTCCAACCATTGAATACCGTTTGAACACGGCGTTAACGTTTTCCAGTGTCAGAAATTCATTCGCAACAACAACTTTATCCGGCGATATGCCGTGTCTATTGTAATAAAACCGTCTTGCTTTTTCGGCAAGAGATGAAGAGCCCTCAATAAAAAGACCGCTCCAGCCAAAATTTATCGCAAGATTTGCCGCGTTGCACTCACTCCCATCTTCAATCCCGAATTCAATAAAGTTTTTATTCGGCGCGCCGATTTGTGAAAAAATATAAAGCAAGATACCGTCCTCGCCGTTTTGCGAATAATACTTTCTCTCTCGGATTAGCAACGCGGACTTTTTATCAAGTCCATTTACAAGTGCTGCATATTCGGCTTGCAATTTTCGTATCTCGTTGTCCTGGCGCAAAACAAGTTCTCGGTACAGGCTATAGGATTTTAACCGACGAATATTCTTCTCGGTAACAAGTCCTTCAAATAATTTGTTACATAATCTTTTTAATTTTTTAGCCAGCATATCAAATTTTCATTCTAACGGCTCTTTACCTATAACAATTCCGAATTTTTCCTTTATACGTCGTCGCTCTTGTTGCAACCGTTTTCTGTCATCTTCAAAAATTGGTGCAGGAAAAGGTCGCCAGTGAAAGGCTGCAATATCAAGACTCCATTCTTCTCCAATTTTTTTGCAATAATCGCGAATAACGCGGTTTAAGATAGATGAACTTTCAAAACAATGAATTTTATTTTCCATAGCCCATTGGCGCGGGGTGTATCTATCCGCGGAGTTTATAAACTCGGTCAATTGTGTTCCAACATTATTATGTTCTAAAAAAACGCCTGTTTTATTGTTTATAAAAATGCGCGACCCCACCTCAGCGTCCTTAAACAGCGCGACTGGAGTGTCTGCAAACAACGATTCGGTTACAGCAACGCAAGAACCTTCTCGCATAGACAAAATCACACTTACTTTTGAGCGGGCGAGGGCGTCAAAAACCGCTGTATCAGCGGGGCTTTCCATTAATTCAAATCTATTTTCCACTCCATACAACTTTGCCTCGTTGAGCAAAACATTGCAAGTTCTATTTCCGTTGCGCTGCCCTATTAATACAATCCGAAGATTTTGAGGCATCTCCCGCAGCGCCTTAAAAAGAACAAAATGCCGTTTATATTTTCCGAAATTGGCAAGCATAACCAGATCAATATCTTTCTTCTCAAACGGCAGCGGTTTAAACCAATTCGGGTTAACCCAATTGGAACACAAAAGCGGCACGATAACATATTTTGACGAAATTCTGGGAAGAATCGCGGCGTCGTTTGGATCGCTCAAATGAGTAAAGACAACCTCATCTTCCCATAATTCAGGCAGTAAAAAATTTACGAGGCTATATGGCGCAGCCCAGACCGGCGCAAGAACAAGTCTGTACTGGCTGGCAAATTCCTTAATGTCGCAGTTCTGTAAAAGCCGCGTCCATTGATACTCAAACGATAGATAAACCACCCCCTTTTCTTTCTCGCCAAGATAAGGTTTTAACACCGCGGCGCTCTCTATAAGCCGTTTCTCGGCAGTGGGTTCAAATTCGCGCCAGTCAATGTTTTTTTTGTTCAATCTTTTTATTAAAACTTTAATCTCGTTTTCTATTGCTGTCTGTTGTTCTATGCCGACTGCAAGCCTTGCGGCTTTGCATAATTTCTCAATTGTCCGCGCGATCTCCTGCGGACTCCATACATTTGTGTTAACAAGAGCGGCGTTTATAAACGATAAAACCGAGCGCGCCCGTCGGTTGTATCGGATTTTATCTTCCAGTTCTATTTTTAATTTGCCAAACATCTATTTGCATCATTCAGTGTTATTTTACCCGTTCAATCTTTCATAATGAGCCTTTGTGCGGACTATATTTTTTGATGCCGGTCTTAAATCTATAACAAACTGGCGCGACTCTAATTGCTCAAGGACCGAGTATACCTCGTTATCTTCGTTTCCAATTACAACTAACTCACAATCGCGCGCCAGCATTCGTGGGTCATCAACCATAAGACGAGAAATATGCGGAATTTTTTCCTGAATATAACGTTTATTCGCCCCTACAAGCCGGGCGAGAGAAACGTTTCTGTCAAATAACTTTAAATCATAGCCGCGTCCGATCAACATCTCAATAAGCGTCACAATCGGCGATTCCCGCAGGTCGTCCGTCCCCCCTTTAAACGCAAAACCAAGAATACCAATTTTTTTGACATCCTTTGCAGCAATCAAATTAAAAGCGGTCTTGATTTGCAACTCGTTGCTATAAGAAATTGTCCTTAAAAGAGGGGTTTCAACATCGCGATTTTGAGCCGCCCGAACCAGAGCGCGCAAATCCTTCGGCAAACAACTCCCGCCAAACGCAAAACCGGGTTTCAAGTATGCCGATGAAATATTTAACTTTTTATCCAGACAGAATATCTCCATCACCTCAGCAGAATTAACGCCGTATTGTTTGCATATTGAACCAATTTCATTTGCGAAAACGATTTTAAGCGCGTGAAACGCGTTAGAAGCGTATTTAACCATCTCAGCCGCTTTAATTGAAGTCCGCACAATCTCTGCCGGAATTTTTTCATAAAGCGAGGCGATGCTATCAAAATCCCGGTCAAATTCCGCGCCAATTACCGTCATCGGCGGAGAGAGAAAATCCTCTATCGCGCTGCCTTCCCGTAAAAATTCTGGATTTGAAACGACGCCAAAATCTGAACCGAACTTTTTTGACGATATCTGTTCAATCACTGGAATTATTTTCTCTTCACAGGTGCCCGGCAACACCGTTGACCTTACAACAACAATGTGATAGTCCCTTTTCTCCTTTATAGCCCTTCCAATGTTTTCGCTAACGCGCAATATATAAGATAAATCCAGTTCCCCAGTTGGTTTTGAAGGAGTGCCGACGCAAATCATTGAAACATCTGTTTTCCGGACTGCCTCGTAATGGTCTGTAGTTCCAATAATTCTGCCGGACCTGACACCATCAGAAATCAACTCCTCAAGCCCCTTTTCAATTATTGGAGATTTCCCCTCATTGACCATTGATGCCTTGCCAGCATCAACATCAACGCCAATCACGTAATGTCCGTCGCGGGCAAAACAGCCGGTCAACACCGCTCCAACATAGCCAAGCCCAAAAACGCTTATCTTCATCTTATGGTCAGTTTTACACGGTTGATTCTGCATAGATTATTTATCCTATTTTCGCTTCATCAGAATCAACCGAAAATAATTTTCAAACAAATCAACAACCTTTTCCCAACTAAAATTCTCTTCTACAAGTTTTCTTCCTTTTGCCGAAATGGCGTTAGCCAATGTGTTATCCTTTAGCAATCTTGTGGTTTGTTCGGCAAATTCTTCTGGCGAATCGGCAATCAGAATATTTTTGTTATGCTCAACCGCAAGTCCTTCCGCCCCAATTGATGTGGAAACAACAGGCACACCAGCAGCCATTGCCTCATAGATTTTTATTCGCGTGCCTCCGCCTGCCCTTAACGGCACAACCATAACGCTCGCCTTTCTTAAATATGGTCTAACATCTTCAACTGTCCCGGTAACAACAATTGAACTGTCTTTTTCAGAAAGTTCACGAACAGATTTTGTCGGATTTCGTCCAACTACGATGAACCTTGCCCCCGGACATTTCGCTTTAATTTTATGATAAATTGACTCTGTAAAGAACTCCACTGCGTCAATATTCGGCATCCAATCCATTGACCCGAGAAATAAAATTAACCCGTCCTCAGGCGACCGATTATCAGGCTTGAAATAGTCTATATCTACCCCGGTCGGTACGCTGCCAAGAACATTGTTCAATCCATATTCCTGCCGCATAATCTGGCAATCCTCGTCAGAGACTCCAACCACGCCTGCAAACCGCGCCGAAACAGTCTTCTCAAATTCATACATTCGTTTCCATTGCTTTTTTAAGTACCAACGTTTTAGAAAATTCCCCGCGTTTTCCATTAACCGTTTCCAAATTAACGATTCAACATTGTGTTGAAATAACAGCGATTTCTCCGGTTGAGTTGTGTTGTGAATCCAGTTCACAGCCGGCGTCAGAAAATCGCATATAACCAGATCATAATTTTTTTCCTGTGTCGCAATCTCCCTTCCCATTTCCTCGGATTTATATTTTTCTATTGAATACGGAAGCGCTGAAAACAGATTTAAAAAAAGTTCGCAATAAAATCTTAACGCGCCCTTGCGCGTTTCGTTCCATTGAACAAGAATTTGAAAATGTGAATATTCATTAGCTTTTTCCAAATATTCCTGACGATAATCTGCTGGTTTTAAAGCAAGATAGGTGATTTTGTGCCGCTTTTTCAATTCTTTCAACATATTGTAAGTCCGCAATTTTCCACCCGTATCCAGCGGATGAAGCAGACCTGTCTTTAACCATAGAATTTTCAGAGGTTTATCTGGTTGTCCATTCATTTAAAATTCCCATTCATATTTAGCAGCGCAACAGCTTTATCCAACCTGCGCTTCAAACGTCGTATCAAATTCAACTATACCGCGATAAATCGGCTTGCACGGCACATTTGCGGTTTTATTAGGTTTTGCCGCCACGCTTATCGCGGTTATATCTTGAAAATCCCGATAATATTGATTGCAGTAAACGTAAATGCCTATTCGGTAATCTCCTTCAACCAACGGCAATGATTTTATTTTACCCATTATTTGGAGAGGTTTATTTTTTTCTAATATGTATGGTTTCCCGTCTGGTTGACGCAAATCTATAATTCCAACCCGCACGCCATAAATTGAATAAATCAAAATCTGAAGGTCAAATATGGTTGTGTTAAGCTCGGGATTGATTCTCAAATGAAACTCTGCGTCAGAACCGGACACTATCGGATTGGGAGAAAATTTTAACAGGTTTAAGGTAAAGTTTTCTCCAAGAGAATAGCTCATCTCTCCCCCCGTTCCGCCATTAGTCTTTAAATCTCTTAAATAAGCAGCGATCTGTTCTTCAACAGACCCGATGCCCTTTATTCTTCCCTGACTCAAGTAAATTACCCGGCTGCACAATGTTTGAATTGCGGACATATTGTGGCTGACAAAAAATACCGTTCGCCCCCGTCCGCGCGCAACCTCCTGCATCTTACCTAAACATTTGTTTTGAAACGCGGCATCGCCGACGGCAAGAACCTCATCAACCACGAGAATCTCCGGCTCAAGATGCGCAGCCACGGCAAAGGCAAGCCTCACATACATACCGGATGAATAACGTTTTACAGGAGTGTCCAGAAATTTCTCAACTTCGGCAAAAGCAACTATCTCGTCAAATTTCTTTTTAATCTCGTTCTTACTCATTCCCAAAATGGCGCCGTTTAGAAAAATATTTTCCCGTCCTGTTAATTCTTGATGAAACCCGGTCCCCACTTCCAGCAGACTGGCAAGTCTTCCCCTTACACGCGCCTCGCCTTCGGTCGGTTCGGTAATCTGGCTCAAAATCTTCAAAAGCGTGGATTTTCCGGCACCATTTCTCCCGATTACTCCAACCACCTCGCCCGCCTCCACATCAAAAGAAACATCTTTTAATGCCCATATATACTCATCCTGGGGCTTAGTCTGTCTCCATTTTCCTGAAAATACATTGCCAACGGATTTAAATAAACCTGTCAGATGGTCGCGCAAAGTATCGTGGGCAAGCGTTTGACCGAGCCTGTAACGCTTTCCAATCTGTCGCACTGATATGATTGGTTCGCCCATTTATTAAATTACATCCGCAAAGGTTCTTTCCATATTTCTGAAATAGATAGCTCCCGTTATAAGTAAAATAATTATAACTAAAACACTGGCGGCAAATCCTTCCCAATACGGTTCAAATTTGCTACCAAGTATGCACCATCTAAAACCATCTATCACACCAACCATAGGATTAAGGTTGTAATAGAATCTCCACTTTTCCGGCACAACACTGCTTACAAACCCAACCGGGCTTACATACATTCCCATTCTAACAATGAATGGAACAATGTATTTAACATCTCTGTAGCGCACATTTAACGCGCTAAACCACAGACCAACCGAAAACGCCGCCATAAACGCTACTATAAAAAACAAAGGCAAAAATAGCAGTCGGGGCGTAAAAGGAACATCAAATCCCCACATAAGGGCTATAAGTATTAGAACCGATATTAAGAGGTCTACCAATCCAGACATAACCGCGCTGGCGGGAATAATTAATCGCGGAAAGTAAACCTTTGTTATCATTCGTTCCGAAGCCACGAGCGATTGGCTGCTCTCGGTCATTGCATTTGAAAAAAATTGCCACGGCAACAATGCAGCAAAAACAAGCACCGGATAAGGCGCGCCATAACTGGGAAATTTTCCGACAAATGAAAAAATCGCCGTAAAAACCACCATTATCAACAACGGCTGCAAGGCAGCCCAAGCCACTCCAATATAGGTCTGTTTATACCGCACAAGTATATCGCGCCACGCAAGAAAAAGAAAAAGCTCCCGATATTGCCACAACTCGGCAAAATCAATTTTTATCAAACCTTTGCGAGGTCTTATTACTCTTTCGTAATTCACCATTCACCGTTTATTAACAAAGTTTCTCGCGCCCAATTTAATCCAAAAATATCCAAAATATTTGCAATATGCTTTAACACAACTATTAATACGATATTTAAAACCCATTTTTCAATCAAAACTCCCGGATTAGCCTATTTTTATTCTGATTGATTGCAATTGGATAATAATCAGGATTTTTCAGAAATTGATTTCAGAATTTTACCCATCTCAACCGCCGTTTTTGCCGCTTCATAACCGCGGTTGTGTTCAGGGTCAAGGCATCGCTTTTTAGCCTGACCCGGGTTCTCAAGCAATAAAACCTCGTGAATAATTGGAATGCCACTCTCAATTTGCATTTTTGTAAGCGCAAATGTGACAGCCTCTCCGATCAACTGCGCATGCGCGGTCTCCCCTCTAATTATAACCCCAAGACATATTATTGCGGTGATTTTTCCTGCCCTGTTTTTTATTAGATTTGAAACAACAACCG
>JBAMMJ010000052.1:0-6558 GCA_039793825.1 Verrucomicrobiota bacterium
AATCAGAATCGGGTTTGAAGGCGGTCAAATGCCATTAGTCCGCCGCATCCCTAAACGCGGATTTAACAACGCCAGATTTGCCACAGTTTACATACCGGTAAACGTTGGCAGTCTGAACCAATTTGAAGACGGAAGCGTTGTGGATGAAGCCACCTTGCGAAAAAAAGGGCTCGCAAACGGAAAAGCCGACGGAATAAAAATTTTAGGCAAAGGCGAATTAACTAAAAAACTTACAGTTATCGCCTCAGCGTTCAGCGCCTCGGCAAAGGCTGCCATTGAAAAAGCCGGCGGAAAATGCGAATTGCTAAAAAAGTAATTAACCCGGATGTAGGCGCTTATGCTAAAGAAGATTATTGAAACCTTTTCAAACTGCTTCAAAATACCGGAACTAAAATCTCGGATTTTGTTCACACTGATGGTGCTGGGGCTTTGCCGCCTTGTGGCAATGATTCCTATTCCGGGCCTTGATGGTGGCGAACTAGCCCGATATTTTGAAGAACTTGCCCGGTCAACGAGCAGAGAAGGGGGCGGTGGTCTTCTTGGAATGTATAGCATGTTCACAGGCGGCGCCCTTGAACGTTGCGCTATCGGCGCCCTCGGTATTATGCCATACATAAGCGCCACCATTATTATTCAGCTCTTAACCGCGGTAATCCCGCAACTTAGCAAACTCGCCCGAGAAGAAGGCGGTCGTCCAAAATTAATCCAATACGGAAGATATTTAACAGTTGTCCTCTGTCTCGGTCAGGGCTTTGTAATGGCGCTTGCGTGGGAAAACGCCTCAAGCATCTTTCCCGGGTTCACCGGGCAACTTGTCCAGGACCCCGGCTGGGCATACAGATTACAGACCACGGTGATATTAACCATTGGCACCCTGCTTTTGATGTGGATGGGCGAACAGATTAGTGAGCGCGGTATCGGCAACGGCGTTTCACTCGTTATCACTATCGGAATTCTGGCTCGTTTGCCCCAGGCTATGGTTGCACTAAAAGATATGTTCTTCGTTCAACACCGATCAGTTTTTTATGCCGTGGCGTTGCTCCTCCTTTTGTTCGCGGTGGTTGCCGGCGTTGTTGCCGTGACACAGGCGCAACGTAAAATTGCCGTCCAATACGCCCAGCGAAGAATCGGAAACCGAGTCCTTCAAGGAGCAACTTCTTATATGCCATTGCGTGTAAATTATGCCGGCGTTATGCCGATCATCTTTGCTCAGGCGCTCCTGATGTTTCCCGAGAAGTTCTTCACATTCCTCGGCGGGGCGGTCAAAAGCGCCTTCTTTAAAGACCTTTTTTCTGGTATGGCGCTACATTTAAGAGAAGGTCAGGCTTTTTACCTCCTTGTCTATGCCGCTCTAATCCTGTTCTTTTCATACTTCTGGGTAGCAACCCAGTTTAACGAACTCCAGATTGCGGACGATTTGAAAAAACATGGCGGTTATATCCCGGGCGTCCGTCCAGGTCAGGCTACAAGCGAATATCTTCACCATTCAATGAGCAGAATAACCCTCGCAGGCGCCATATTTTTGACGATCATTGCGATTATACCAATTTTGATGTATAGTCAGATGAAAGTGCCGTATTCTGTCGCCTCATTTTTCGGCGGTACAAGCATTTTGATTACGGTTGGTGTTCTTTTAGATACTATGCGTCAAATGGAGACGCATCTGTTAATGCGGCATTACGATGGGTTCCTGAACAAGGGACGCCTGCGCGGGCGGTTTTAAACAGTGTCGCCGGGTGTCTTGTTCTTTTGCCATTTAAACTATGGTATTTAAAAACGGACCGGAACTTGAAGCAATGCGGCTGGCTTGCCGCGTAGCCGGTCTGGTGCTAAAAGAAGTGGCTGAAGCGGTCAAGCCCGGCGTTACAACAAGGGAACTTGATGAATACGCCGCAGAGCGTATAAAATATTATGGCGCAAAAAGCGCATTTTACGGCTACCGCGTAGGCAAATTGAAATATCCGTGCTATACCTGTTTGTCTGTAAACGAACAGATAGTGCACGGTCTGGCAAGCGACAGACGCCTTGCGTTTGGCGATATACTAAGCATTGATGTCGGCGTTGTGCTTGACGGATTCGTCGGAGACAACGCCTGCACTGTCCCGGTGGGCGGCTGCAGCGTAGAGGCTCAAAAATTGCTGGATGTCACAGAGCGGTCGCTCTATTTAGGCATTGCAAAGGCTAAAACGGGCAACCGCGTAAGCGATATCTCGCGCGCCATCCAGCAATATGTGGAATCGCACGGCTGCAGCGTGGTGCGGGAATTTGTTGGACACGGGATCGGCAGAAAAATGCACGATGAACCGCAGGTGCCAAACTTTGTCCAGAACGGCGTCCGGTCGCCGGTGCTTGTTGATGGAATGGCGCTCGCAATAGAACCAATGGTGAACGCCGGCAGACCGGAAGTGTTGCAATTGAGCGACGGGTGGACGGTTGTAACCAAAGACGGTTCACTATCGGCTCACTTTGAACATACAGTGCTTGTAAGAGATGATGAACCGGAAATTTTAACATGGGTTTTGCCGAGTCCATCCCCGCTGAGGGCGTTATAATTGAAGTGCTCTCTGAGCGGGTTTGTAAAATAAAACTTGAAAACGGGCATTGTATGCTGGCATATAAAACCCTGCGCCAGGTTGAAGCAGAACCAACCTGGAGGCTCGGCGAGACAATCGTAGTTGAAGTCTCGCCATTTGATCTGTCAAAAGGGCACTACCTTAGAAAAAAGGTGGCGCCGGATGAAAATGAAATTTAACAAATTTGAAATTTGCAATTATTGATTAAAAATATATACAGGACAGACTACTATGAAAGTGCGAACATCGGTAAAAAGACTTTGCGAAAATTGCAAAGTGATAAAGCGCAAAGGCGTGGTGCGCGTCATTTGCAAAAATCCACGTCACAAACAAAGACAAGGTTAACCTATAAAGACCAGAGCATTGTAAGATTATGGCAAGAATAATTGGCGTTGAAATACCAGGCGACAAGCGAATAGATATCGCGCTGCGCTACATTTACGGAATCGGTCCGTCCAATTCCAAAGAGATTTTGGAGCGCGCCGGCATTGACCCTTCAATCCGCGCAAAAGACCTTACAGAGCAGCAGCTCTCAAAGATTGTCCATGCAATTCAAGAAGGCAAATATGTGATTGAGGGCGACCTGCGCCGCGAGATCGGGCTTAACCTTAAGCGATTGCAGGCTATTAAATGTTACCGCGGCATCCGCCATATGCGCGGACTGCCTGTTCGCGGACAACGCACCTCAACCAACGCGCGAACCCGAAAAGGTCCGCGCAAAACAGTCGGTGTCGTCCGCAATCCGCACGCAAAAGCCGGCATACACTAATAACTTCATTTTTAATATAGATTGGCTATGTCAAAAGAACCAAAAGAAAATACTCAGGAATCTAAAAAGCCTGCCGAAACTCAGGCTAACCAGCAGGCTAAACAGGAACCTCAGAAGCAACAGGAGAAAAAAGAGGAAAAGGCAAAAGCAAAATCCGAAGACGCTGCGCCAAAAGCCGCAAAGGCTAAAGCGCCAAAGGCAGAAAAAACCGATGCCGCAGCCGCTGCTGCGGTTGCCCCTGCAGAACAAAAACAGCAACCGGCGCCTGAAGCCAAGACCGCCGAGGCTGCATCAGCAGCGGGTTCTGCCCCAAGCGTTAGCGAGTTGCTTGGCGAAGATTTAGCGCCTAAAAAGATTATCAAAGTCAAAGGCGCAAAAAACATAACCTCCGGCATAGCGCATATCTACGCAACCTTTAACAATACGATCGTCTCTATCACCGATGCGCAAGGCAACGTTATCGGGTGGTCAAGCGCCGGACGCGTCGGTTTTAAAGGTTCACGAAAAAGCACTGCTTATGCGGCTCAACAGGTTGCTCAAGACGCTGCCCGACAGGCTATGGCGCACGGTATGAGAGAGGTTGAAATTCAGGTAAAAGGACCTGGCGCCGGGCGCGAAGCCGCAATCCGCGCTTTACAGGCGATCGGTCTGGAAATTACTGTTATCCGCGATGTTACGCCAGTTCCGCATAATGGATGTCGTCCCCGCAAAAAACGTCGCGTCTAATCAACCAAAAACTTTTAACTGGAGAAAGATAAATGGCTAGATACAAGGGTCCAAGAGTTAAAATAAGCAGACGACTTGGCGTTGCCATATACGGCGGCTCCAAGTATCTTGAACGTAGAAATTATCCGCCGGGCGTGCACGGTCCGCGTGCGCGCAGGAAGTTGACCGATTTTGCAATCGGTCTGATGGAGAAACAGAAACTCCGTTACTATTACGGGTTGATGGAAAGACAGTTCCGTCACGTTTATGAACGCGCGCTCAAAAAACGCGGTGTCACCGGCGAGACTATGCTCCAGATACTTGAAACCCGGCTGGACAACGTAGTTTATCATCTCGGGTTCGCCACAACACGCCCGGCAGCCCGCCAGATGGTCACTCACGGTCATATAAAGGTAAACGGCAGAAAAGTAAACATACCATCTTACGCTTTAAAACCAAACGATGTCGTTGAAGTCAAGGATTCAAAAGTCTCCAAGCAACTCGCTTTAAGAGGACTTGAATTGTCCACAACACGAATCGTCCCCAGCTGGCTTGCTGTGGATAAAGAAAAACTGCGCGGCGTGGTGTTGAGAATTCCAACAATGGTAGATATTCAACCCATCGCAAACGTGCAGTCGGTTGTGGAATTCTACTCCCGCTAATATAAAAAATTGGCGCAATTGAGCGCCGGGCAATTATATGGACTGTTCGGATATGCGGGATGTCTGAACAGTCAGATTAAAATTGCTGGAAAGGAAAAAATATGCCAGTTCGTTTAGGAAGGTTTGAAATGCCGAAGCGGTTGATAAAAGAGGAATCAACCGCGACGCCAACTTATGCAAAATTCATAGCCGAGCCATTTGAAACCGGCTACGGCTATACAATCGGAAACTCGCTCCGTCGGGTTCTGCTCTCGTCTCTTGAAGGCGCCGCTATCACCTCAGTAAAAATTGACGGCGCAATGCACGAATTCACCACAATAGACGGCGTGGTTGAAGATGTGACAGATATCGTGCTAAACCTTAAAAAGGTCAAGTTTAAAATTCATAACACCCGCGACCCGCAGACGTTGATACTCTCGGTCAATAAAGAAGGACCGGTCACGGCTGGCGACATCCAACTTAACCAGAATGTTGAATGCGTTAATCCAGACCAAATTATTTGCACTCTGGATAAGAAAAAGAAATTTGAGATGGAACTTGAAGTCAAAATAGGTCGCGGTTTTTATCCGGGCGACGAAAACAAAAAACCAGACCAGCCAATAGGAGTTATTCCGATTGATTCTATCTTTTCTCCGGTAACACGCGTTCGTTATACTGTTGAGGCGGCGCGCGTCGGTCAACGCACCGATTACGACAAATTGATCCTTGAAATCTGGACAGACGGCAGAATCACCCCGGACGACGCGCTCGTTCAAGCCGCAGCCATATTGCAACATCACCTTGACGTCTTCGTTGGCTACGACAAGAACAAGATTGAATTTGAACGAGTTGTTGAAAAACAGGACGACGAAAAAGCCAAACTCCGCAAACTCCTCAATACAAGCGTCAACGAAATTGAATTAAGCGTCCGCGCGGCAAATTGCCTCAACAACGCAAACATCACCACAATCGGTCAACTGGCTATGAAGACCGAACAGGAGATGTTGAAATACAGAAACTTTGGCAAGAAATCATTGAACGAAATTAAAGAAAAACTTGCGGCTTTAGGACTCTCGCTCGGTATGAAGTTTGATCCGGAACTTCTTGAGCCGCCTAAAGAAGAATCCAAAACCATTCAAACTATCAATAATTAATCTTTAATTGATTGTTATGCGACACTTAAAAAGCACAGCAAAATTAGGGCGAAAAAGCGAGCATAGGAATATGATGCTCGCAAATCTGGTCTGCAGTCTTATAACAAATAAACGGGTGGTGACAACACTTGCCAAGGCAAAAGCAGCGCGGCAACTTGCTGAAAAAATGGTCACCCTTGGTAAAAAAGGCACCCTCCACGCAAGAAGAAACGCCATCGCAAGGCTGCACCAGAAAGACGCGGTCAAAATCCTCTTTCAAGAAATTGCTCCTGCGCAGAGCGGGCGTAACGGCGGCTACACAAGAATCATCAAATTGCATCAAAGACGCGGAGACGCCGCGCAGATGGCGATTCTTGAATGGGTAGAGCCTATGCCTGCTCAAGGTGCTCCGACAACCCAGGAACAAGCAAAGACAGGCTCAAAACCAATAGAAAATACTCAATCCGCGGCGCCGCAGTCTACTCCGGAAACCAAACAGGAGCAAAAACCAGACGCCCAACAAAGCGCCGAACAAAAACCGGCTCAAAATCAGGAACAACAAACCGGCGAAGAAAAGAAATCTTAATTTGCTTACCGTTTTAAGCCTGCTTGTTGAGAAGACATTATGCCCGCCATCTGAAATGGCGGGCTTCTTATTTTTGTCAGGTTAGTTTAATCGGCATCTGGCGAATCCGCTTTCCGGTTGCATTGAAGAGGGCGTTTGCTATCGCCGGTGC
>JBAMMJ010000052.1:6568-7400 GCA_039793825.1 Verrucomicrobiota bacterium
GGGGCAATCGCTATTATAGGCGTTTCACCAGCCCCAACCGGAACCAAATCAGCCCTGTCAAGCGTGTAAATTTCTAATTCCGGAACATCGCTAAAACGCGGCACCTGATAAAGACTAAATTTCGGATTCGCAATTTTTCCATTCGCAAATCTAATCTCTTCCCTGAGCGCCGGTCCCAGCCCCATAATGATACAACCTTGAATCTGTGCCAGAAGATTCGGAGGGTTTATTACCTTTCCGCATTCAAAAACCTCGCACACCCGTTTAACTTTTATCTGGTTTGCCCCCTGGTCCACAAAAACTTCAACGCACGCCGCAACATAAGAACCTTTCTCGGTTCCGCAAGCAAGCCCGTAGCCGACGCCCGGACTTTTTCGTTGTGAAATCTCGCCCCAATTAAATCTTTTTGCCGCTTCCTCAAGCACCGCCCGCAGCCGCTGATTTTCAATATGCGCAAGCCTGAAATTGAGCGGGTCTTTCCCGGCAAGCGCGGCGAGCTCGTCCATAAAACATTCGCGAGCAAAATTATTTGCCGTCGCCGCAAGCGCCCGATACGAACCCTGCCGTAGCGGAGAAGCAGATGGTATATATCGGGAACGATTTCTGGCAATTGCATACGGAGTATCAATAGCCGCCGCCCCTGAGTTTATATTTATATAGTGCCAGCAGGTTATTTTTCCGTTTTCGTCAAGCCCGGCTTCTATCTGGATTACCGCCGCAGGTCTGAAATATGCCCACGTAAACTCTTCTTCCCGCGACCACTTCACAAGCACCGGTCTGCCTGAAGCCTTTGCCAGCCGCGCCGCTTCTAATCCGGCGTCCGCCGTGTGTT
>JBAMMJ010000052.1:7410-10609 GCA_039793825.1 Verrucomicrobiota bacterium
ACCCAAAAGGATTTTGAGTCGCCATCCATACCGTTACAACATCTCCTTCCTATTGCGCCACAGCTGAACGCGTTTCCATCGGCGCGTGCTGAACATAAGCCACCGTGTATGTCTGACTCAACTTCTTTGCAGAACCGTTAAATACATCCCCAAACGGATTCGCAGTCTCCCCCCGCGCCTGTTTCCTGAGATATTCAAAAATATCTCTGTTAGAAGGTTGCGGCGACGTCTCCCATTTTGCCGTCTTTTCTATCTCTTCAAGAACCTTTTGAGCCTGAAATGTTGTCGGCGCTGCAACCCCAACAAACTGCCCGTCCCGGCAAATAATAACGTCGTTCGTTTTCTTTACGCCGCTTATATCAACATCAACAAGTTTTGCGCCCCAGGCTGGCGGACGCAGAACTTTGCCATATAGCATCCCCTTTAGCCGAATGTCCGATGGATATTTATGTTGACCGGTAACAATATCCCGTTTGTTCGGTCGCGGCATCCCGTGCCCCATCACCTTCCATTCCTTTACAGGGGTCAACGAAACATTTTGATTGACCGGCTGAGCCGATAGTTCCTGCCATCGTTCGTTTCTTGCCAGTTCTCCATAGGTGATTGAGCGACCAGATTGACTATGAGTTATAACACCATCTTTTGCCGTTAAAAATGATGCCTCAGTTTGAAAAATTTCAGCGGCAAGTTTTATTAATAACTCCCTCGCTGTCGCAGCCCCCTGCCGTACAGCCGGCAACGTGGACGGCGTCGTCCTGCTGCCGGCGGTAATCCCATCATCAGGCACAAGCGCTGTATCGCCCATCACCATCTTAATCTTTTCCGGCGCTACTTTTAATTCTTCCGCTGCTGCTTGAAGCAATTCGGCACGGGCGCCCTGTCCACCCTCAACCTTTCCTGTCATTACCGTGATCGTCCCATCAACTCCTATATGAATCCTTGCCGATACGCCGCGCACCTGTCCACCCCCGCGCACCGGCGCCCGTTCAGCAGAAAGGGCAGGGAGGCTTATCGTAAATAATATCCCGGCGCCAACTGTTTCCAGAAATTCCCTCCGCGAAAGCGTGCCTTCAATTGCCTGAAATCCATTTTTCATAAAAAAATCTCGGTTTTGTTCACCTTGCCTTTGCCAGTTCAATCGCGCGATTTACAGCCTTTATTATTTTCGGATACCCACAACATCTGCAAATATTCACATCCATCCAATCCAGAACCTCTTTCGGGGTTGGATTTGGTTTATCCTTCAATAGAGCCACTACTGACATTATCATCCCCAGCGTGCAATATCCGCATTGCAATGCCTCTTCCAACAAAAACGCCTCCTGGACCGGATGCAGTTTGTCCCCGTTTGATATCCCTTCAATAGTCAAAATTTCGGCGTTGTCTACTTCGCCAATTTTTAAAAGACAGGAGTGTTCGCGTTTGCCGTTTACAATCACCGTGCAGGCGCCGCAACGTCCTTCCCGGCAGCCTTCCTTCGTGCCTGTTAAATTTAAATCCTCGCGTAGAACATCAAGCAACGGTCATTCCGAATCAGTGGTGATAACTCTGGCCTGGCCATTAACCTTTATAGTAACGGTGACTTCCATAGGATTATCTAACTTTTACTATAATTAATACAGATGACAGGCCAAAGTTTAATTGGAAAAACAATCTAAAAAATAGTAACCTGACTATAACCAATTATAAGTATTATGTGCGGCAGATTTTCACAGGCTGGTAATTTTGATATTATCCGCAAAGAGTGCAACGTGTCACAATGCCTCGTTGACGAAAAACCGCGCTACAACATCGCGCCATCGCAACCGGCGCAGGTAATTTTCAACGAAAACCAAACAAAATGCATAATGATGAAATGGGGCCTTGTCCCATCGTGGGCTCAGGATGCCTCAATAGGCGAAAAATTGATAAACGCCCGCGCCGAATCCCTTCTGGAAAAACCGATGTTTAAGAACATTTTTAAACGGCGGCGCTGTCTTATTCCGTCGGATGGATTCTACGAATGGACAAAAGGGAGATATAAACAACCGCTGCGTTTTTTAATGAAAGACGATTCGCCATTTGCCTTCGGCGGACTCTGGGACAGATGGGCATCCCCCGACGGAAGTGTAATAGAAACTTTTGCTATAATAACAACAACGGCAAATGACCTCGTGGCGCCAATTCACAATAGAATGCCCCTCATAATCAGACCTGAAGATTACCATTTATGGCTGGATGACTCCGTAAAAGATATTAAGTTATTAGAAAACCTACTAAAACCGTTTCCGCCCGAAAGAATGCGCCGCTATAAAGTTTCAAGAATGGTGAATAATCCTAAATTTGATTCCCCTGAATGCTTCAAAGAAATTGCAAACGACGCGCCTGGACTGAACTTTGGCAGTGAAAATAATAATTTGTAAGAATATAACCTTACCTATTTCTGCCTCTCCCTGACCTTGCGAATCTTCTCTTTAATCTTTTTAAAATTGGTATGCATCCGCAGGTTCTTCAGGTCAGGGTCTCGCCGCAACCATTTGAAATCCGAATAACCAAGGTCAATTGCCTTTTCAAGCGCCTCAATTGCTTGTGGATAATTGTGAGTCAACGAATAACTACACGCCAGATTATAATGCACAATCGGATCGTTCGGCAAAAGTTTTGCCAGCTTTTCATCAACTTTTAGTCCATCTTCATACCGACCGAGCTTTGTTAAATCTTCAGCAAGAATCTGCAACGCCTCAACATAGTCCGGCGCGCGTCTAACAAGACCCTCAAGAAATGAAACCTCAACCTCCAGGTCTTTCTTGCGGTCTCGTGCTGATTTATATGTGCGCATACCCTGCATATTTGAAACTCTTAAATAGTTTTGCACATATTTTTCTATTGTCAATAAACAGTAAAAAATTCAAAAGTCAAATATTCCTGATCAGTTGCTACATAAGAAATTTTATCTTTTACTCAAAAATTGCCTTTAACACAATTTAACCTAAATCATTAGCATTCCGATAAAAGATGCACTTTTGGATGAAATTAGATTTTTCAAAATTATTTAGTATTTCGCTGAACAAATCCTGAAGGTGTCATACACTGGCAACCACTCATAATTAGGTGGGTAGAAAAATTCAAAAAATCAATATAACTCTGATTGGTGTAAACAAAATGGTTTTTCTCTGTGAATCTCTGTGTTCTCTGCGGTTTATTTATTTTTCACCACAGA